>JAYKGU010000105.1:0-53743 GCA_035285585.1 Synechococcales cyanobacterium | reverse complement strand
GCACTCCCCAGGCGGACAGTCCCGTCTTGCTGCCCACTCCCAAATCGGAACCCGGCGACGAAGTGCTGCGCCATATCCTGCTCGGCCCCCCGGCGATCGTGCAGCGCACCATCCATCTGCTCTATGTGCTCAACTACGAGGAACCCGGTCGCTGGAGTCGCCTGGTTACCGTCCCTAAACGGGGCATCCTGATCACCCCCCCACAGGGCGAGGCCATGAGCTACCTGATTCGCCGCCGCTAGGTTCGCTAGAGATCCCAGAGTTTCGTGGAACTCTGGGATTTGTCTAAACAAATTTCTGACTACAGTGCTAAGCACTCAGTAATTTGTGAAGGCAAGGTAAAGATTTCCGGGATAACTCCGGCGTCGAGGGTATTATCCAGACAGAATCTGGATAACTCCGATATAGGGATATTATCCAGATCCAATCTGTATAACTCCGACCTAGAGGGTATTATCCAGATCTTGAGTGCTGAATAATATAGTTAGCTGGCTCAAGAAACTCTGAGGGAATCTAAACTTGTAAGATCATAATGTTCGGCGAGGATCCGAAGTATGGACAGTTGGTGGATTTATCAAGGATCTGGTTATCCTCATGACGGTGTCTCCAAATTGCCACCGCCTCCACCTAGCCGTGCCTTCTCTGATTACGTTATGGATAGAAGTCGAATTCGTAAACGTAGACACCCTATTTATAGGCCAAGTTATACAGAGATTGAGCAAGCCAACCTTGCGCTTTACTTAAGGCGACCACTGATAGTCATAGGTGAATCAAATTTTGGGAAAACACTTGCTTATAGTGTTGCCCACGAATTGGAACTTGGTGAAGTTTTATATTGGCCTATTACCAGGCGCTCTACCTTGTTACATGGACTATATACATTTGACCATAAAGCTTATGAGCAAGATATTCAGTTATCTGCACAAACTCTGAAAAATAGTTCAATCGATATCGGTGAATATATACTTTTAGGTCCTCTAGGCACAGCTTTTCTATCTACCTCTTATCCTCGTGTAATAGTGATTGACGATGTTGATAAGGCAGATGACTCATTACTAGAAGATTTGGGCGCGATATTTGAGGAAGCTGCATTTCAAATACCAGAACTTGTCAGGGTGAGTGGGAGCATGCCACAAGTTTCTATCAAAAATTCTGATGAACAAGAGGTGATTATTTCATATGGAAGAGTAAGCTGCTGTACATTTCCATTTATCTTACTTACAAGCACTGGTGAAAAGAAGTTGCCAATTCCATTGCTTAAACAATGTATTGGACTTCAATTTCCATTGCCGAGATCCAAAGAACTGGAAGCAATGATTGAATGTCAATTAGGAGAAGAAATATATGAGGATTTAAAGCAGCCTATTCATGATGTTTTGGAAAGAAGTTCTAATAAATACTCAACGTATCAGTACATTGTAGATGCTGCTTGGATGGTAAGCCATACAGGAGGATCCATCAATGAGCTGTTTGAAAAGCTTAGAAAATTAGAACTTATGTCGATAGAGTCAGATTCTCAAGAAAATGATGGATCTTATAGTGCTCAAAATTTCTACGGATTTTATTTCACTACAGGGCAGATCATAATGAACAATAAAGAAGCTAATATCTCTCAGAGCGGTTCTTTTGGTGTTGGAGTTAACCAAGGAGATATCCAAACAGAAAAAATGGCTGGTACTATCTATGAAGCACAAGACTTAAGTGAAGCAGCGAGAGAGATACAGAGCTTATTGGAGCAATTATCGGAATCATATCCAAGCAGCACAACAACGGAGAAAATGGTTATAGCTACTCAAGCTATCGATTGCATTGAGAATAACCCCACATTGCTGAAAAGGCTTCTAAGCGCTATTAGAGCTGGCGGAATCGAGGCTCTTGGACAAGCTTTAAATCATCCTGCATCAAGCTTCTTGATCGCAGCCTTTGAAGATTGGCAAAAAACCAAACAAGATGCTCTTGAGTAATTTTGAATTGCTCAAGAAAGCTAATACTGTTGGCTCTTTATCAGATACAATTGTGTGGTTTTAATAGTAATTCGATACTGTGTATTCATAGTAGATTAAGTTGACCAGTAGGAAGTTGCACGTTCATGGCTAATGAAGAGCACCTTGCTTTGCTCAAACAAGGAATTGAAATTTGGAATGAGTGGAGACAGAAGAATCCTGATATTATTCCCGATCTCAAAGAAGCACAATTTAGAAAAGCTAACCTCTCGAATGCCAATTTAGGGCGAACTCTGCTTAATAATGCTGACTTGAGTGAAGCTTTTCTCCAAGAAGCCAATCTTGTAGAAGCCGACTTGGAGGAAGCTAATCTTGTTAAAGCCAGTTTTCTGGAAGCTAACCTCGAAAAAGCCAACTTCATTGAGGCCAATCTGGCCGAAGCTGACTTTAGAAAAGCGAATCTTAATAAGACTAAATTTTGGGGAGCCAACCTTATCAAGACAAAGTTTAATCAAGCCAGCCTTGTCAGTGCTAACTTTACTGGAGCTTACCTTGTTGGAGCTACGCTTGTTGGGTCAGATCTTACTGAAGCGGACTTTAGGGGGGCTAATTTAGGTGGAGCTGATCTAGGTGGAGCTAACCTCAATCGGGCTAACTTTAGAAGGGCTGACCTTTTTGAGGCTGACCTTAGTGGAGCTAACCTCATCGGCGCTAGCCTTAATAAAGCTCAACTCAAAAGAGCCTACCTCAGTAGGGCTAATCTGAGCGAAACTGACCTCAGCGAATCTGATCTCTCGCTAGTTCAAGCAGTACAAGCTAATTTCACTGGAGCAAAGTTGACCGGAACCTGTATAGAGGACTGGAATATAAATAGTGAAACAAACCTTGATGATACGATCTGCGAATATGTTTATTTGCAGAGAAATCAGAAAGAGCGATTTCCCATAAACAGAAATTTTCAAGCAGGAGAATTTGCTAAATTATTTCAAAAAGCTTCGAGTATTCTCGAACTTATTTTTCATAACGGTGTCGATTGGATAGCTCTATCTTATTCGTTAGGAAGACTACAAATTGAACAGGAGGATGCTCAACTAGCTGTTCAAAGTATTGAAAGTAAAGGAGATGGAGTTGTTGTAATTAAAGTACAGGTTTCGCCCGAAGCCAATAAACCTCAAATTCATGATCAATTTTGGAAGGGTTATGAATTCGCAAGCCAAGCATTAGAAGTTCAGTATCAAGCTAGACTGAAAGATAAAGATCAGCAGATTAATCAGTTATTTTATTTGTTAGATAAGCTAAGTGATGCTCCCAAGCTGATTAGCGCCAACACGATTACCCAAATCGACCAGCGACATTCTTCCTTTGGAGTTGGTGTCAACCCAGGAGAAATCAACGCAAAAAAATTATCTGGAATTCACAACGAAGTTACAGATGCAGATTAGATGAGATCACAGCCCTAATGTCGCTCCTATATACTGGTACCTTGGCTTGGCTCAATCGGTTGTTTTGTCAATCAGTGCGATCACTCGCCTGTAGGTTGGCTTTCCTTCGTCAATCCAATAATTCTTCGGCATTCTACTTCACCCGCTTCAGCGATCGCCAGCTAACCCTTGCGTGCACCGGACGGACTGGCAACCTCTGGCTTCGTTTCAATGTGATCTGCCGCCGGTGACGCTCGCCGTTATGCCGCTGAGTCCTTGGTGGGGGCGCAACCGAAAGTTTATCTGTCAGTATTCAAAATTAGGTGGGAATCGCTTTCCAGGTTGATAGAGGTAGCAGCCATCTAAAATAGATAAAACGAAGTTGTTGAGAAAAGACTGATGACCTTACAAGAGCTACAAAATCAGGCATTGCAGTTGCCGATTGGCGATCGGTGGCGTTTAGTCCAGTCGTTGTTAAGTTCAATTCAACAGGAAACGCTGGTACTGAGTCCACCTAAGACAAACGTGAATTCTTTAGCTGAGCTTAATCCCTGGACTCAAAGCTTAATTGGTGTCGTTCAGTTAGGTACAGAAGAACCTACAGAGTCGTATGTGGATTATCTGGAGGAGAAGTACAGTTGAGGCGGGTATTGTTTGACAGTGATGTTTTGCTCGATGTTTTAGCTCAACGACAACCATTTGTTGTTGCCTCTGCACAGGCATTAAATATGGCGACACAACCACAAGTGCAGGGGTATGTGTCCGGTCATGCTGTGACTAATATCTTTTATATTTTGCGCCGTCAAGTTGGTAGCGAAACAGCACGCGAGCTTTTATCAAGGCTATTAGAGCATCTTCAGATCGCCAGTGTGACCGACGAGGTTATTAGGGCTGCGTTGCAAAGCTCTATGACAGATTTTGAAGATGCTGTAACCAGCGAAGCAGCGAATGCCGCAGGTTTAGAAGTTATTGTGACTCGAAATACGCCCGATTTTGTAGCTTCTGCAATCCCCGCAGTATTGCCCGAAGAGTTTCTGGCAATGCCGTTAGAGTAGAGCGTTTAGCGCTGCATAACATAGTCCCTGAGGCGGACGAGGTCAATAGGGAACAGGAAAATCCTTCTCCTGATTGAGTCCAGCACTTTTTCAGCACATCAGAACGAGTTTGATGCTGAGACTGCCACTAGCTTTGACGTCTCAGTATCAGAATTGTTCAATTTATGAAAGTGCGATCGCCCTCGTCGGTTCGGTTACACGAAGTAAAACTCAACACAAAAAAAGTGCTTTGTTAGGTTACGCTGTCACTAACCCAACGCCCATAAGTCCCACAAAGACTTGCATTGTAGAGTATTGCTTTACTCTACCTAACCTCCGTTTCTGCTTAATTATATTAGCGGCAATTGTAAAGTTCGGTTGTCCTCACTTCAATCTACTTGTTTTCGCGTAGAGCGCTAAGTTAGGTTGTATAAAACAATTTCAAAGGGAGGATTGGATGAAAGCGGGTAAAGGTGAGAACTTTACAGAAGCAGTCGGGTTTGTTGTTGGTGGCGGCATTGCGGGAGCTGGCATCGCAGCAATAATTGGGAATATGGGATTAGCTGGTAGCTTTGGTGCTGTTGCCATTGGTGCTTCTCCGGTGGTTGGAGCTGGCGTGGTTGTTGGTATGGCAGCTTATGGTGTCAAAAAACTCTTTGACTAAAAAACATATTCAAAATTTACTTGCAAAAAGGGAAAAGTAATGGACGACATGAAGATCGTAAGTGCCATCACTGGCGCAGCCGCCGTCACCGGCACAAGCTCTGTAACAGTTGCTACAATTACTTCTTCGGCACCCGGAATTCTTGGAGTTTTAGGGTTTACCACTACTACAACTGTAGCTTTGCCTGTTGCTGGTATCGTAGCAACCGCAGGATTAGTCGGTTACGGTATTTATAAAGGCATAAAGTTTGCTCATCAACAGTCACAAGCCTAATGGGTAATGTAGTGCGATCGCACCAAGTAAATCACACGGAATAATATTATGATTATAGGAATTGATATGTCAGTCCCAATCATTGCAGGACTTCTAGATTCAATTATTGAAGAAATGGGGGCAAAAGATAGACGTGAACACGAGCGGCGAATGAAGGACCTTCAGATTATCGAAAACTCTAACCTGAAGGATGAGTATGTCAAACAATTACTTCTTGATCGGATATTGTATCCCGTTGAGAAGGCACAACACGATATCCAGAATGCTGCCAAGCATGCTCAATGGCTATCTGAAATAGTCCTCTTCCACCATAGGGATCATGGGCTAAATGAAGAACAAGCTTACGAACTGTCAAAGCAACTCAAGCTACTTGCGATTCAAATTACCCAAGCAGATTCACTACATGATCTCAAGTTTGTTTATGCAGTAGTGACAATGTTCAATAATAAGGTTTCAGTGTTCAAGCACTCTAAAAGAGAATACTCTATCCACTACAACATCAGGGATCACATCCTAAACAAGCTTAATACCTGTATCGCTACTGGCAATAATTTCAAAATTAGAGAAGAATTAATGAGGGTAATGACAGGTTACTCTCTACCTGCCTTAGAGTCTAAGGAATAATATCCTATTAAGGAAATCCATTAACCCTTTATGTCTTTGTCCTCTGATCAAATTGAAAATATTACAGAAACTATTGACTGTTTAACCGATTTATCAAGTAACCGATACGGACGATTACTTCACTGGCAAAATCCACCTGATCCGTTCTGGCATTATGGGATCGGCTTATCTAATACCCATATTTTCGATACAGGGCAAGGATTACGTCCATTTGAGAGGAGTGAGGCAAAATTTGTTCTTGGCATCAACCACCTGGCCTTTCCTCCAGACCAAACCATTAAGCGGCTTAAGCACGCTCTTTGTGTTTTTGCAGGCTGGGAGTATACCTTACCCGGTTGGAATTGTGAACATCTAAGTCGATTAATTGCCACAGATCAGCCAAGATGTTACCAGAGTCGCCCTGTTTGGTGGTTGTGTAACATGACACCAGAAGGCGATCATAAAACTGCCCGTCAAGTTTTTAACGATTATTTGACGAAGGCCGAGCCTGATCTCGTTCGCTAAGTGCGATCGCCAAAATACTTCATGCTTTGGGAATCCAGACAAAATGGTAGTTCAACAGATAGGTAGAACTTCGACTTTTTTGATAATCCATAGTACGCCTGTTTGTCTATATATGCTATTGTACAGACAATAGCAACGGAAGCGCATCAATGACTGAGAAGCAAGTTGGCACCATTCAAATCAAGCTGAACCTGGAAGGGTTTGAACTTGCTGCTATTGCAGATATGTGCCGTGAGGCAAACAGTCTAATCAATAGTGCTAAGTACGTGGTGCGGCAGCATTTTTTCAACTCTGGCAAGCCTGCCTTAGTGAAGTGCGAATACGAGTCCCTGGACGCTGAAATGAAGTTGCTGGACAACCAAAACTATCGTGCCCTCTACTCCCAGGCTGCACAGCGAATTTTGCGTTCTGTTGCGGCAGAGTTTGCCAGCTTTAACGAGTTAATGAAACGATGCTTCCAGGGTGAGGGTGAGCGTCCTAATCTGCCTGGATACCGAAAGAAGGGAGGACTTGCACCCGTCATCTATCCGGCTCAAAACCTGGAATTCAATCTGGAGACAGGCAGAGTAAAACTGCCATTAGGCAAGCTGGTTCAGTCCGAAACCAAAGAGATGCTGCCTGAACTATGGATTCCGGGATGTGCAGGCATTCAACCCGTTTGTTGAAACTGAAGAGTCCTACACCTCACAGGCTTCGTTTTTGGATGATGATTTTCTGCCAACTTACGGTGAAAAACCCGCAACGTGGAAAGCATCAGGGAAGCGAGGTAAGAAGGGAGATGGGTTAGGAAGAGGACAATATCAAACTGCTTTCAAGGTCAGAATCAATTCTGACTGCAATGGAGCGGCAAACATCCTCAGAAAAGTAGCCACACAGCTAGGGTTAGACTTAGCCGAGGTGGGTAGGGCAGTCTTGACTCTGCCAAAACGATACGGGCTTGACTCACTATCAAAATCGTATCGTGAGAAAAGCGAAGGGGCACGGCTTCAGCCCGCCCCGTAGCAACCCCTCAGAATCCCCCGTGTTTCAACCGGGGGAGAAGTCAACTTGAGTTTCTGCTACAGAAAGATCAATCAGACCAGAAAAGTGCTTAAGTGCGATTTCGCAACATAGGTACTGCCTGATCGGCGCTCTTTAGAGTGTGCGAGTCAATCTACCGTCTGAGCTAGCAATCTTCCTTGTTTGATTGGGCCTCCCCTTTCCATCGGGGATGGGCGGGTTCTGTGGCGGCAATCAGCTTGCCATTGGCAATCACGTAGCGCGCAGTGGCGCGGCGGCGGATGGCCTCGTAGCGATCGCCCCCATCCAGCACCATCAGGTTAGCAGGCTTGCCCACCTCAATGCCGTATCGATCCTGGATGTGCAGGGTTCTGGCTCCGTTCCAGGTGACCATGTCGTAGCAGGCATCAATTTCGGCCATGCCCGTCATCTGGGCAACGTGGAGCGCCATGCTGGCCACCTCCAGCATATTGCCCGTTCCCAGGGGATACCAGGGGTCTTGGATGCAGTCGTGCCCCAGGCTGACGTTCAGCCCCCGCTGCCACAGCTCCTTTACCCGCGTCATGCCCCGCCGCTTGGGATAGGTGTCGGTGCGCCCCTGGAGGGTGATGTTGATCAAAGGGTTGGCGATGAAGTTAATCTGTGCCCGGTCGAGAAAGCCCATGAGCTTGAAGGCGTAGGCATTGTTGTAGGAGCCAAAGGCAGTGGTGTGGCTGGCGGTGACGCGATCGCCATTTTGCGCCCGAATGGCGCAGGCGGCCACCACCTCCAGAAAGCGGGACTGGTCATCGTCAATTTCGTCGCAGTGGATGTCAATGAGGCGATCGTACTGGTCTGCCAGTTCAAAGATTTTGTGGACCGACCGCACCCCATCTTCCCGCGTCAGCTCATAGTGGGGAATGCCGCCCACGGCGTCGGCCCCCAGTTTTAGCGCCTCCTCCAGCAGCTCCAGGTTTTTGGGGCTACCGTAGACGCCATCCTGGGGAAAGGCCACCACCTGCAGGGTCATCCAGTCTTTGACTGCCTCCCGCACCTCCAGCAACCCCTGGAGGGCAATCAGGTTGGCCTCGCTGACATCGGCGTGGGAGCGGACAAACAGCACCCCCTGCATCGCCTGCTGCTGGAGGGTGGCGATCGCCCGCTGCTTGACATCTTCCAGGGAAAGGCTTTGCTTGCGCTGCCGCCAGATTTCAATGCCCTCAAATAGGGTACCGCTCTGGTTAAAGTGGGGGTCGCCCACGGTCATGGCCGAATCCAGGTGAATGTGGGATTCCACAAAAGGCGGACTCACGGCCTGACGGTGCAGATCCAGCTCCAGCGGAGCCTCATAGGTGAGCAGATGGGGGGCGATCGCGCAAATCTGTCCGTCGCGTATCGCAATATCCACCACCTCAGAGGGCTGGTCGGGCCGCAGCAGGCAACCCTGCCGCAGAATCAAGTCACAGGAATGGGACGCCTGGGGATCGAGGGTCATGACAGCTCAAAGGTTTTGCCTAAATTGCAGGGGGCAGGGTGCCAATTTCTAGCCAGTATCGCCCAATGCACCTGGCAATTTGCACCAGTTGATCAAACTTAACAGGCTTGATGATAAACGAGTTGACCCCCAGATCATAGCTGCGCAGTACGTCCTCTTTCTGTTGCGAAGTTGTCAGCACAACGACCGGAATATGGCACAGCGAGGCATCCGCTTTGATCTCTTGCAGCGCTTCCCAGCCATTCTTGCGCGGCATGTTCAGATCAAGCAGAATCAGCCCCGGACGGGGAGCATCCAGCGCGTTGCAATAAGCGCCTCGTCGATGCAGGAATTCCATTAGCTCTTCGCCATCGCGGACGAAGTAGAAAGGGTTGGCGATGCAGCTCTCTTCAAAGGCGTGGCGGGTCAGGACGCGATCGCTCTCATCGTCATCGGCCATGAGGATGGGAACCAACATTTTGTCGGTTTTTTTGACTCGACCGTTGTTCATACGACTTTACCTAGGGAAAGAAGAGAAAAGGGAAGTGGTCAGGAGCATCAGCGTTTTGTTTGAAACACGACACTGAAACCAAATGGCCTGAGCCTTCGTTTTCTGTTCTGTGGCTGCCATGGCGATCGCCGATTCACGAAGCGTCCGCATTTATAAACTACGATAGGTTCCATTGGGAACCTGCCCACTGCAACCCAGCCAGCCACACTTATACCAGAATGGCATACGAGCCATACCTATCTTTTGCCTTTTGCAACCCTTTTGTCTCTCTATCCCAGGTTAGATATTCAGCAGAGATTTATTTGAGGATGCGATCGCCCCTGGAATGGTGGTGAAGACTCCTCGAAACCGTGGCAGCTCTGGCCTTGATGGCATTGGCATCAACCACACGCCGCCAGTCCACCCCTACTGCCATGCAGATGGCCACAAAAATTTCTCGACGGATTGACTGACCCGCCCAAAATCGGTTCAAAGTGGCCCGTGAGGTAAAGGCGCGATCGCACCACACGGGGGCAGTGCGGTTCCAGCATTTAGCCCGTCGGGCCTGTTCCACCAAAGTCAAACCAGTTTTAGATGCACGCAAAGAATCTGCCATTGTTGTTGCCCTACTCTGATGATTAACAGAACTGAACGTGTTTCATCATGGCCACCGGACATAAGAAAGCTCCGATCTGCTCCTGAGGAAACGGCAAGAACTACCTGAGAAAATGCTGAGAAATGAGTAGGACTCAGGCCGTTTGGTGGTTTGTGGGTGCTGTGCACTGACCACCAATCCCCTATTGACGAGGGTTTGATGCGGTTTGGCGGAGTGTTCAAAAACTGAGGCAACCGCCGGAGGTGGGGTGGCTATGCTAATGGACGTAGTTTCCCCCTACTACAGCGGAAGGAAAACAATATGACGACTTTCAACGCAACCATTGAAGTTACCAACCTTTCCCCCGAGAACGGTGCCTTCTTGACGCCCCTGTGGTTCGGCTTTCACGATGGTGGCTTTGACACCTACGATCGCGGACGCCCCTCCTCCCCCGGCCTTGAGAGCCTTGCTGAAGACGGTGCAACAGAGCTGATTTCCCAAGAATTTGATTTAGCAGGCTTTGGTACGCTGCAGGGCACTATCCTGGGCACAGAGGGCACCCCCGGCCCCATCGATCCGGGCGAAACGGCGACCTTTGGGGTGGTGCTGGATAGCGCCGACCCCACCCATCGCTTCTTCAGCTACGCCTCCATGGTGATTCCCAGCAACGACTTCTTCATCGCCAACGGTAGCGAGATCATCCACCCCATCCTTGATAGAAACGGCAACTTCATCGGGGCCGACTTTATTGTGCTGGGCGGCCAGGTGCTGGATGCAGGTACCGAGGTCGATGATGAAATTCCCGCCAATACGGCTTTCTTTGGGCAACAAGCCCCCAATACGGGTGTCGACGAAAACGGCGTCATTGTCCTATCTGAGGGCTTTATCCCCAACGGCCCCATCCTGAGCGACCCCCGATTTGCCAATGCTGACTTTACTGCTCCCGGCTTTGAGGTGGTTCGCATCCGCGTTCTGGCAGACAATCCCATCTTCCCCACCGCTGCGCCGGTTACCCTATCCTCTAACCTGTCGGGCGACCAGGAAGTGCCGACCCCCACTGGCTCAGACGCCATCGGCTTTTCTTCCCTGACCCTCAATGAAACCGGGGACGCCCTCACCTACAGCCTGACCATCAGCGGGCTGGACTTTGGCGAGATCCTGGGGATTGGGGCGCAAACCGAAGACCCCAACGACGACGTTACCCGCATTCACATCCACGATGGCGATCGCGGCGTCAATGGCCCGGTTGCCTTTGGCCTGATTGACCTGGTGGCTCCGGAGCTGAATGGCCAGGATGCCGATGACTTCACCATCGTCCAGAATAACAACGGCTCGGTGACCCTATCTGGAGTTTGGGAGCAGACCGACGATGCGGCGATCGCCCTCAGCCAGTTTGTTAGCGAAATTCGCAATGCTGAACCAGGGGAAGACATTGGCCTGTACTGGAACGTCCACACCGAAGGCTTCCCAGGTGGTGAAATTCGCGGCCAGCTCCAGGAAGGCGTGGTCAACCCACCGCCCCTGCCGGGCATCCAGGTGAATGGATCGGGGAGTAACGACCGGCTGCAGGGTACGGACGGCAACGACCTGATTCGCGGTCGGGGCGGCGATGATCGCCTGGTTGGTGGGGACGGCGACGACGTTCTCATCGGCAATAACGGCGACGATCGCCTCGTGGGCAACGGCGGCAACGACCTGCTCAATGGGGGCAGAGGCCGAGACGTGATGATTGGCGGCCCTGGGGATGACACCTACGTGCTGATCAACCGCGATGACAACGACCTGATTCGTGGCTTTGGTGGGGGCGATCGCCTGGAGCTGGCGGGCAACCTCAGCTTTGGTAATCTCACGATCACCCAGGACGGGCGTAACACCCTGATCAGCAATGGGGACAACCTGCTGGCGACCCTGCGCGGCGTCGATGCCAGCACCATTACGGAGTCGGTGTTCGTCTAGCGATATTTGACCGGTGGGGGCACGTCACCCGCTGCCCCTATCGGGTGCGTCCTCGCATCCACAGGCGAATGGCAATTTTCTCAATTTCTACCCAGACAAACAGCAGGCTGCTAAACCCAAAGCAGACCAGCAGCTCAAACGGACTGAGCACCTGGGTGCCAAAAAATGCCCGCAGGGGCGGTACATAGACGAGCATGAGCTGCAGGATGGTGGTGAGAATTACCGCTGCCACCACGTAGGGGTTAGACAGGGGACGCATTTCAATGGCCAGTCGTGTGTCCGAGCGGGCGGCGATCGCGTGCCCCATCTGGGCGATGCAGAGGGTGGTAAACACCATGGTCTTCCAGCGGTCTAAATCGCCGCCAGTGGCCTGAGTGTAGTCGTAGGCCCACACCATCAGGGCAATAGAAATGATGGCAAAGACAATGCCAATGCGCACCATGTAAGACCCCAGCCCCCTGGCAAAGATACTTTCCTTCGGGTTGTGGGGCGGGCGACTCATCACGTTGGGTTCCCCCGGCTCCACCGCTAAGGCCAGGGCGGGCACCCCATCCGTCACCAGGTTCATCCACAAAATTTGCAGCGGACTGAGGGGCACCCCGCCCAGGGGAACCAGAATGGGCGAGGCGGCAATGGTCAGCACTTCACCGATGTTTGATCCGAGAATGTAGCGCACAAAGCGGCGAATGTTGTCGTATACCACCCGGCCCTCTTCGGTGGCGGCAACGATGGTGGCAAAGTTGTCGTCCAGCAGCACCATGTCGCTGGCCTCTTTACTGACATCCGTGCCCGTGATGCCCATGGCAATGCCAATGTCAGCCTGCTTCAGGGCAGGGGCGTCGTTGACCCCGTCCCCGGTCATGGCAATCACCCCTTTCTGGCGCTGCAGGGCCTGAACGATGCGCAGCTTATGTTCTGGGGCAACCCTGGCATAGACATTCACCTGGCTGACCTCGGCCTCCAGGTCGGTGGGGGTCAGCTTTTCCAGATCCTGCCCGCGCAGCACCCGCTCATCGGGCTGGGCAATGCCTAAATCGGTGGCGATCGCCCGTGCCGTAAGCTGGTGATCCCCCGTAATCATCACCGGACGGATGCCTGCTGCCCGACAGCGCTTCACCGCCTCCCGTGCTTCCGGACGGGGGGCATCCAGCATCCCCACCAGCCCCAGCCAGACCAGGTCGCCTTCCTCCGCTTCCCAGTCGTCGGCATGGCCATCGGGGGCAATGGCCTTGTAGGCCACCCCCAGCACCCGCAGCCCCCGGCTGGCCATCTGGTTATTTTGCTGGAGAATTTCCTGGCGATCGCCATCGGTCAGGGCAGGGCGATCGCCCGCAGTTAAATGGTGGGTACACCGCTCCAGCACCAGTTCGGGGGAGCCTTTGCTAAACAACAGGGTCGGAGCAGCCGCCTCTCCAGTGGTAAATCGCTCCAGCAGCTCGGTCACCCTGGGCTGCTCTTGGGCCAGGAGGCCCTGGGGGTCGGTGACAATCACGCTCATGCGCTTTCGTTCTGAGGTGAAGGGCACTTCTCCCAAGCGGGACAAGCTTTCTCGCCAGCGAATGGGGTCAACCTGCCCCTTACCCGCCAGGGCCAGCAGGGCACCTTCCGTGGGGTCGCCCACGATCGCCCAATCGCCATTTTGCCGCTGGAGCGCCGCATCGTTGCAGAGGGTACAGCCCAGCAGCAGCAGGGTCAGGGCGGGCTGGTCGGCAACGGCCAGGGGAGCCTCAGCCGTCGGCAATTCGGGACGCGCGGCAAATTCAGAATTTTCGGGGGGAGCCTCGCCGGTTGCCAGGGCCACCTCCCCCTCCAGGAGAAAGTCGCCCACGGGGTCATAGCCTTCCCCCGTTACCCGTAGCCGCTGCTGGGCTACGTAGAGGGCCTGCACCACCATTTTGTTTTGCGTCAGGGTGCCGGTTTTGTCGGAGCAGATGGTGGTGACCGAGCCGAGGGTTTCCACTGCGGGCAGCTTGCGGATCAGGGCGTGGCGGCGCACCATGCGCTGGGTGCCCAGGGCCAGGGTGACGGTAATCACCGCAGGTAGCCCTTCCGGCACCACCGCCACCGCCATACTGAGGGACACTTCCAGGAGCGATTCAAACTGCTCCCAACCCGCCTGCAGCACGCCGCCACCCACCACCAGGGCCACCAGCAGCAGCGACCCCGTCACCAGCACATTACCCAACTGGGTCATGCGGCGCTGCAGTGGGGTCGGCTCGGTCTCCACCGACTGGAGCATGGTGGCAATGCGCCCCAGCTCTGTCTGCTGGCCGGTGCCCGTGACCAGGGCGACAGCCCGACCCTGGGTGACTTCTGTACCCTGGAAAACGAGATTGATGCGATCGCCCAAAGGAGTATCATCCGCCAGCACCAACTCCGCCCGTTTGGTGACGGCTTCCGCTTCCCCGGTGAGGGCCGACTCCCGCATCTGTAAATTGGCGGCTTCCAAAAGGCGGCCATCGGCGGCAATCTGCACCCCGGCCTCCAGCAGCATCACGTCCCCAGGCACCAGACACTTCGCCTCTACGTCGGTGATTGTGCCGTCGCGCACCACCCGCACCACGGGGGACGCCAATTGTTTCAAGGCCGCCAGGGCCTTCTCTGCCCGGCTCTCCTGCAGGTAGCCCAGTACTCCATTGAGAATGACGATGAGCAAAATGGCGATCGCATCTTTGGGGAAAGACCCATCTCGCAAGTCGAGGGCGGCAGACACCACCGCCACGGCAATCAGCATCAGCAGCATCACGTTTTTGAACTGGTCGATGATGATGACCCAGGCGCTTCGCCCCCCCTGGTCTTCCAGTTCGTTTAGCCCATACCGGTGGAGGCGGGCCGTGGCCTCCTGGGCGGTAAGTCCCTGTTTGCGATCGCTACCTAACTGGTGCAGCGCTGCTTGGTGATCAATGGAATGCCAGACCGTCGCCGTGGCATTGGACGGCAAACTCGTCTCTGAAGCAGTGGATGATGTCACAGACAACCTTATTGGACACTGACATCCTCGATCATAGACCTCGGCCCCAGGAATCAAGGGGAAAGTTTACCTTCCGTGATGCGTAAAGTCGCTGGTTGCAAGCCGCGAATCGGGGCGGCTGGTCGGATGGAGCCGTCTGTATTACGAAAAAAATCCCGCTCAAATTTCAGTTTCAGGCAGCCCTGAGGCACTCGTCACCGCCGTCATTTGGGATAAAACGCGCAGCACAAGACGATATGATAAAAAACTACGGCTTTTAATTTTCCACCGATAATTCCCCACCGATTTGCTACCGGGCAAAATGGGGTCAAGCAGAAATTTCAAAGACGCATTCGCCAGCAGCTTAAGGAGAAGCAACATGAACCCAACCGCTCTAGTTTTGCTTACGGTAGGACTAGTGCTGCTGGTGGGCGGGGCTGAGCTGCTGGTGCGGGGGGCATCACGGCTGGCCGCCATGGTCGGCGTCTCCCCCCTGATTATTGGGCTGACGGTGGTGGCCTTTGGCACCAGTTCCCCTGAACTGGCGGTAAGCGTGCAGTCTAACCTGAACGGGGAAGCGGCCATTTCCATCGGCAACGTAGTCGGCAGCAACATCTTTAATGTGCTGTTTATTCTGGGCGTTTCGGCTACCATCACCCCTTTGGTGGTGGCCCAACAGCTGGTACGGCTCGACGTGCCCATTATGATTGGCGTCTCCGTTCTGATGCTGTTTTTTGCCATGGACGGCAACCTGGGGTTTCTCGATAGCTTGCTGCTGCTCACCGGGGCCGTCGTCTACACCTGGTTTCTGTTCTACCAGAGCCGTAAAACGGGGGATACCTCCCGCATTGAAGACGACCTGCCCGATCTGACCCCCCGTCGTCGCGGTATGTTTTCTCCCTGGGTGTTTAACGGTAGCCTGGTGGTGGTGGGAATTGCCCTCCTGATCCTGGGTGCCCGCTGGCTGGTGGATGGGGCGGTGGCGATCGCCCTGGCGGTAGGTCTCAGCAATCTGGTAATTGGTTTGACCATCGTGGCCCTGGGCACCTCGCTGCCAGAAGTGGCGACCTCCGTGGTGGCCAGTCTGCGGGGCGAGCGGGACATCGCCGTGGGTAACGTGATTGGCAGCAATATTTTCAACATCCTGGCGGTGCTGGGGGTGGCGGGCATTGCCACACCGGGAGGTATCGATGTCTCGACGGCGGCCATCAACTTTGACATTCCCGTGATGATCGCGGTGGCGGTGGCCTGTCTGCCGATTTTTGTTACCGGCAACGTCATCAACCGCTGGGAAGGCTTTGTCTTTCTGGCTTACTACATCGTCTACACGGCATACCTGATTCTGGATGCCACCAACCACGAAAGCCTGCCCATCTTTAGCGCCGTGGTGATCACCTTCGTCATTCCCCTCACGGTGGTCACCCTGGTGATTATTAGCCTCCGGTACTTGAGGAAGCGATGAGCACCTCGCCCCACTACCGATTTCGCGATCGCACCGAAGCGGGGCAGCTCCTGGCGGCAAAACTGCAATCTTTTCGCAATCGGGCCGATGTGCGGGTGCTGGGGCTACCCCGAGGCGGCGTACCCGTGGCCTATGAGGTTGCCCGGACTTTGCAGGTGCCGCTAGACATTTGCCTGGTGCGCAAGCTGGGGGTGCCGGGGCAAAAAGAGCTGGCCATGGGGGCGATCGCCCCCAGCGGCGTTTGTATTCTCAACCACGATTTGGTGGAGCGGCTTCACATTTCTGAGCAGACCATCGCCGCTGTTACCGCCCAGGAGCAGCAGGAGCTGGAGCGGCGTAATCGGGCCTATCGCGGGGAAAATACCCCCATCGAATCATTTGCCTCTCCCATCGCCGGTCACGCCATTATTCTGATTGATGATGGCATTGCCACCGGGGCGACTCTAATGGCGGCGATCGCCATTCTCAAACGACAGCAGCCCGCCCGCCTGATTGTTGCGGTGCCCGTTGCCCCTCCCAGCGTTTGCCACCAGCTTCGCAAGGTGGTGGATCAGGTCATCTGTCTGGTGAAGCCCCGGCAGCTCAACGCCATAGGCTGCTGGTATCAAGATTTCTCCCAGGTCAGCGACCAGGAGGTGCAGACGCTTTTGCAACAGGCCCAGGACGGGCAGCGGCAGTGGGCTGCAGGGCTGCAGGAGGAAGGGCGATCGCCCCACCCCCCCTCTGGATTCTCACCCGCCGACCCACCGCCCACTGCCCGCCCGCTCTCCGAAACCCCTACAGAGTTAGAGATTGGGGATCCGTTTCCATCAGAGTTGCCAGATCCTTCAGAAACGCCGCCGCATGAGCGCCATAGATAATGCGGTGGTCGCAGGTGAGGTTGACCTGCATCTGCCGCTTCACTCCCAGTAGCCCGTCCGCGGTTGCCACCACCTGGGGCTGGGATGCGCCCACCGCCAGAATTGCTCCCTGCCCTGGCGGCAGAATGGCGTCAAAGCGATCCACCCCAAACATCCCCAGGTTGGAGATGGTGAAGCTCCCTGTGCTGTATTCGTCGGGCTGGAGCTGCTTGGCACGGGCACGCTCCACCAGGTCGCGCCAGGTGCGGGCGAGGCTGTAGATATCTACCTGGTCGGCCTTTTGCAAGACGGGGGTAATCAGCCCCCCATCGTCCATGGCGACAGCGACGGACACGTTAATATCTGGACGGTACTGCACGCCGCCCTCGGTATAGTTAGCGTTGATGATGGGGTGCTTTTGCAGGGTCAGGGCGATCGCCTTGGCCAGCAGCACCGTGGTGGTTACCCCTTTAGACTTCAGTTTTTGGTAGAGAGCGTCGAACGGGTCGGTGGTGATGGTGTAGCCTACCCGGAAGGTCGGCACCTGCAGGCTGGCGACCATGTTGCGCACCACGGCCTGCTGGAGGGTGTTGAAGGCCGTCACCTGCCCCTGGGGAAAAGGCGGCGTGGCGGCCACCGCAGGCTTCACGGGGGGCTTGAGGGCGGGGGCGGCCACCGATGGCACAGGAGCTGCGGGAGCCTGAGCCGGTTGGGGGGCTGGGGGCGTTGCCGACGGGGCAACCCCGGCGGCGGCCTCCACATCGGCGGCCACAATGCGACCATGGGGGCCACTTCCCCGCAGCGTTGTCAGGTCTACCTTGAGTTCTTTAGCCAGCTTGCGGGCGCGGGGCGAGACGATCAGGCGTCCGCTTGGGGCGGCGGTTCCGGAGGCACCGTTTTGCTGGGGGGGAGCAGTGGCGATCGCCACTGGGGCGGCGGCTTCCTCGGCTGGAGCCGCTGCGGCTGCTCCCGTACTAGCCGCCTGCTGCTGGGCCATCTCAATCTCAGCTTCGGTTTCGGCAATGAGGGCGATCGCCGCTCCCACCGGGGCCACTCCATCGGCAGGCACCAGAATGGTGGCCATGTAGCCTTCGTAAAAAGACTCGACGTCCATGTCGGCCTTGTCCGATTCCACGACCAGCACCGTCTCGCCCTTTTCAACTCTGTCTCCGGGCGACTTGAGCCAGGAGACAATTTTGCCTTCGGTCATGGTGGAGCTGAGGGCGGGCATAAAGACTTCGTGGATCATGGCGCAGATTCCCAATCAGTTGAATAAGAAGGATGAAGTAGACTGGAGCCAACCCATTGGGTTCAGCCCCATCGGTCAAAAGCGTGACAGTGAACCAGACAGCATTTTAACCCGTTGGAAACTCAAACAGGTAGATGTGGAGAAACGGTTGAACAGGAACCTGTGGGAAACATGGCTGTAGGGGCGAAGGCCACTCGTCCCTACGGGTGGTTTCGCCCCTGTAACAATTGCTGGGTAGATTGACTAAGTAGGTCAGCACAATTAAATTCATGTTAGAAAACCGGGGGAGCGCCCCACCGGGGCGCTCCCCCGGTTTTCTAACCTTCGTTTTTCAATGGAGTTCTACTTACAGCTCGCCGCGAATGTCTTCAATCACGCCGTCCCGCAGCAGGATTTCGACCTGCATCTTCTGCACCAGATTGTCCCCTTTTTGCACCGTGAAAAAGCTCTCAAGCTGCCCCTGACCGACCTCCTGCTCCATCTCTAAAAGCTGCACCTGCTGAAGCTGCTGGAGGGCCTGATTCTTCTTTTCGAGAATTTCGCTCTTGCGGCGATTCACCTGCCCCTGAATGTTGCCCACCTGCTGATTGATGGTGGGGTCGTTGGGGTCGGTGATTTGCTTTTGCACCTCGGCGATCGCCCGCTGCCCCTGGGTTTCGATTTGCTGGAGCTGGCCGTCCCAACGGTTGATCTGGTTCTGGAGCTGCTTTTGCACCTCCTCTTTCCAGCGCGGGGTCACGACCACCTTGATGTTAATCGGACGTTTAAGAAGTAGCTGTGAAGATAAGTCCATAGTGCTTCAGTGAATTTAATGCAAAACAATTAAGCGTTCTCAAGACAGGGTGAACATCCCGTCAATCATACTCTCATATCGAGTGGTCACAACCGGACGACGAATTTTTAAGGTCTGGGTTAACATGCCGTTTTCAATGGAGAATGGCTCCAGGATCAGGCGGAAGGTGCCAATGCGATCGTCGGGGCGATAGCCGGGGCGATTTTTCACCTCCCGATTCAGCTCCTGCCGGAAGAGGGTTTGGATCTCCGGCCCCTCCAGCTCAATGGGGGTGGCGTTGGGTAGCCCCGTGGAGTGGCTGAGAGCCAGGTCAGGGGGCGCGTCTGCGGGCAGCACCAGGCGATAGTTCTGAGAAGCGGCCCACTGATCCAGGGCGTCTACGTTGGGTACAATCAGCGCCCCCAGCATTTTCTGATCCTGCCCCACCACCATGATTTGATCCACGTAGGCACTGCGAATGCAGGCGTCTTCGATGGGCTGGGGTTCAATATTTTCGCCGTTGGTGAGCACGATGGTGTCCTTGGCCCGTCCCGTAATCGTCAGATCCCCCTGGGGCGTTACCCAGCCCAGGTCGCCGCTGTCAAACCAGCCGTCGGGGTCGATGGCCTTGGAGGTGGCCTCCGGGTTCTGGTAGTAGCCCTGCATGATCTGAGGGCCGCGAATCAGAATCAGTCCTTTTTGACCGGCGGGCAGGGGCTGGCGGGTTTCCAGATCCACAATGCGAATTTCTGTCTGCACCAGGGGTGGGCCGGAAGTGCCCCGCAGGTTGCGTTTGGGGTGGCGCACGCTGGCGATTGGCGAGGTTTCAGTGAGGCCATAGCCCTGGAGAATGTCAACGCCGATGATCTCATAAAAATCGTCCAGATGCTTGGCAAGGGAACCGCCGCCGCTGACCAAAAAATTCACCTGACCGCCCGTGGCTTCCCGGATTTTACGGTAGACGAGGCGATCGCCCAACCCATGTACCGGCGTGAGGAGGATCATCTGCAAAGCTGCCAGGAGCTTCTCTGTCAGGGACGGGGTTAAGTTTTCTAAATCCAGGCCATAGACCGTACGGCGGGCCTTGATGTAGCGCTGGCTGTTGGTGAGGAAGAAGTTGACCAGCTTTTGCCGACTGGGGGGTTGCTCCCGAAACTGCTTCTGCACCCCCTCGTAGATGGATTCCCAGATGCGGGGTACACCCACCATGTACTGAGGCCGATAGGCTTTCAGGTCAGCTTTGATATGGCGAATTGACGTGTAAATTTGGGTGCAGCCCTGGGACAGCACAAAGTATTCAAATGTGCGCTCGTAGGCGTGCCAGCTAGGCAGCAGGCTGAGTACCCGCTCCCCCGCCTGCGGTGTCACCACCTGGCAGGCCCCGGCAATTTCAAACAGCAGGTTGCCGTGGTTGAGCATGACGCCCTTGGGCCGACCGCTGGTGCCAGAGGTGTAAATCAATGTGGCCAGCATGTCGCGGGTCTGCTGCACGGGGCGATAGGCGTGGGCCGTGCCCAGGTCGTTGAGCTGGGCAAAGCTCAGAACGTTCAGCGAATCATCTGCGGGGGGCGTTTCGTCCGAGAGCAGCACGACAAATTTAAGGGGGCGATCGCCCAACCCAGGCCGCAGCCGCTTCAGGGTCGCCAGGTTCTCTACCACCAGACCGCTGCTGCCGCTGTTCTCGAAAATATAGACCAGTTCGTCCCGATCGGCCTGGGAGCTACGCACCACGTTGACGCCCCCCGCCGCCATGATGCCCTGGTCGGCAATGAACCAGCGGGGGCTGTTGTCGGAAAAGAGCGCGATGCGATCGCCCATTGCCACCCCCAGAGACTGTAGCCCGGCAGCAAAGACCTGGATGGCGGCATACAAGTCCGCATAGGTGAGGCTAACTTCCGGTTTTCCATGGGGATCCTGAAGGGCCACTAGCTGACCAAACTGGCGGGCCGTCTGTGCCCAAACTTCAGGCAGGGACTGGACAGCATCGTAGCTGACGAAGGCGGTTGAACCGCTAGCGGTGTAGATGGATGCGCTGGGTCGAGAGGTTGTTGACATAGGAGTGTAAGAAGGAGAAACAGCAGGACAGTCGGAAGTCAGTGGGCTGGGCAGATAGTAGCCTGATTGAGTTGCTTTCGATGGCTGGTGTAAATTGGGGCGATCGCCTCCCAAGGGCGGCGCTGGGATGGGGGATGAGGTTCTCTGCCCCCTATCCATGGGAGGCACAACCCATAGCTGGATTCAGCCGTTGTCGCTAAAGGGTCAAACCCTGCAGGAGCGAATCTTTAACTATTTATTAAAATGCCATGTTTGCGCAGTATTCTCGCAATAAGTGCTTGAGCAATTTCAATTACATATTTTGGGGGGGCACCCCCAGGAAAGTAATTTTGTTTGACTACTTAATTTCTGCACAAAAACGGCTGGAGATTGGAGCAGTAAAATAGAGCTACCAGGGGCAATCTCACCCCATTCGGGTCATGATCCCGCTGTCCTATTCCTTAGATTAATCAACTCATCGGGGGCCGCGGTATCCGCACAGACAGCTTTTGTGCCTGTCCATCCAGCTCCCAGGACAACCGCTATCCCACCTTCCTGTGGATCAATCTTTGATAGGATTTACGCGGCCAGGTGGTTTTGTGGGCGCTTAGTGCTCACAAAACCACCCGGAATTCCAGGATGCTGCACCCAGTGCCTCAGTCCTGTTGAATAGAATTGAGGTAAATCTATCATTGAGCTTGCTCAATCCATACCATCAGTTCACCCATCTAAGTAGAACTGCATTGAAAAACGAAGATTAGAGAATCGGGGGAGCGCCCCGGTTCTCTAACATGAATTTAATTGTGCTGACCTACTTATCACACCATTAGGAGTAACAACCATGCCAAAGGCAATTTGGAGCGGGGCTGTGTTAGCCGAAAGCGATCAGTGCGAAGTGGTCGAAGGGAACCAATATTTTCCGCCCGATTCCCTCAATTCAGACTATTTCCAACCCAGCGACAAGCACACCACCTGTCCCTGGAAAGGGGTAGCCAGCTATTACGATATTGTGGTCGATGGGCAGGTGAATGAGGGGGCGGCCTGGTACTATCCCGAACCCAAAGACGCGGCGAAGAACATCAAGGGCTACGTGGCGTTTTGGCGGGGCGTTCGGGTAGAGTCTTAGCGCTCCTCTGAATTCCCCTGGCTGATCCTTGCGATCGCCAATCTGGGTACATTACTCTGGTAGACTGCGGTCTACGGGCAGGGTTTCTCGCCCCACCGCCAACCTTAAACGAGAGACGAGAGTCTGTGCAATTGGCATTTTTCCGGGGCGAGGCCCTGCACACCACTCGTTATCATTGCAGTGGTGGCGATCGCCGTGGTGAACGGTGGCAAATCATCCTGATAGGATGCGATCGCCCACGAAATAATCTGTTGCTCTTCCACGAGTCTTTTTGAGGGTAATGCACGTCTCCGATTCTCTGACCTACTCAACCCCCGCAATTTTGGCGAATCTTCCCAACCCCCAACTGGCGGAGGCCGCCTGTCCCAGGCGCACCCGGCAACAACTTGACTTGCTGCTGCTGGCCATTGAGGCCCTAGATCTGGGCGGTTCGGAAGCCCTGCTGAGAACGGCCAGAGAACTGGAGCTGCAGGACATCATCCACAACCGGGTGACCCTCTGGCGCATCCGGAGCACCAATCCCCTGCGGCGCAGCAGCCAGCGATCGCCCCTCACCCTGCCAGAGGCCAAGGCGCTTGTGGTGATTACCTGCCATCTGGCCCGACGGCTTACGGTGATCATTCGCCAGCTTCTCCTGGCCCATCAGCAGCTCCAAGACAAGCAGTTGTCTCCAGAGCATAATTTTCGCCTATCGTTTTATCTGGAGCGGTTTCGTGCCCACTTCCGTGCCCGCATGAACCCTAAGCGAGCAGCGGTCATGGCCTACAACAGCAATGAAAAGCTGGACGAGCTGGCCATGCAGTTGCTCAGCCAGCTCCTGTTTTGCACCGGAACTGCTGGGCCACAGCGCCTCTGGAGCAGTCTGTTCGATGGAGAAGTTGCATGACGATTCAGCGTCAATATAGTCTGCCCAACTGCAAGCTGGTGCTGGAGGGCTGGGAAGATAGCTCAAACACCACGTCTATGGATGGTCGGCCCCTGCTGTCGATGGTGGCCAATGTGGAGTGCTACTTGGCGGGGCACGACAAGCCCCTGTCGGGCGGACGGGAGTTTTTGGAAAGCCTGGCGCGGGTCGTCAACCGCTATGCCCAGGAGTTTTTAAGCGGCGTGTCCCATCCCCTGCCGGAGGGCGAACACTCCAAAGAACTGGTCAATATTCAGCGGCTGGAGGGCGATCGCCACCGCCTCACGGTGCGCACTCCTGCCGGTGAGAACGGTCTGCAGCCCCCCAACGGGGAGGCGATGCAGTCGGTGGATCTGCTCACAGTGCAGCTCTTTGATCTGGTAGAAGCCATCGACCAGATGGTGGCTGATGGGCAAACCCTGCCCACCGTTTCCCTCAACCTCACGCCGATATCGCGACGCTTCGTCCGCGCCCAGGAGCCTGCCGCCCAGCGAGCGGTGCCAGCGGCCATTGGCATCTCTAGTTTAGCGGCGATGGCGATCGCCTTCTTCTTCATCCCCGTCAACGACTACCCCATTCCTGAGCCTGATCCAGCACGGGAAGAACAGCTGGAGAATGGGACAACACCCACCGGACTCAATGGCAATTCCCCTCCCATCGATCCCGCTAGCGATTTAGAGTCTCCGCCGGTTGACGCTGAGCCGCCTGCTGATGACGCCGATCCAGATACCAATCCTGCTGACGCTGCCCCAGAGGAAGATAGCGACGCAGGGGCAGAACTCAATCGCGAGTCGTCGGTGACCGTCGAACCAGAAACGCGCTCCGAGGATGGGGAGGCAGAAGATAGCGCCCTAGAGAGTTCTGCCAGCTCTGGGGGATCTTCCCGCCCCGTTTCTGCCAATGGACGCGCCAGTGAGGCCGAAATGACCGAGCTGCTGGAGTCTGCCCCCCTGATTGCCGATTCGGATCAGGTGGACGAGCTGACGCAGGTTTTGCGCGATCGCATTGCCGATGATTGGGATCAATCAACCACCTTTGACGAGGATCTGGTCTATCGGGTGGGGGTGGATGCAGACGGCAACATCGTCGGGTTCCGCTACGTCAACGACGCCGCCCTGGAGAATATCGACGAGACCCCCCTGCTCGATTTAGTGGTACTGCCCACCAATGAGGTGGCTGCCGGGGAAGAACCCATTGGCCAGTTTCGGGTGGTATTCACCAACGATGGCGTGATTCAGGTCAGCCCCTGGTACGGTCGCCCCTCTAACTAAACTGCTGGCGCTGCAGATCATAGGCAAATGGCCATCTGCCCCTACCGGATTTCCGTCGATGTTCTGCCTTGCCCTCAGGGTGATCTAGGGTTGCGTTTTGAGTTTACAGGCTCTACCCCTTCCGGGGGGTCACTCTGGGATCTTTGCGGGCGCTGCAGCGGACTGAGGGGGGGATGGTGATTGGGAGGGAGAGGGGCAGGGGAGCGATCGCCCCCATTGCGAAACGTGCGCCAGGCCGCTTGCAGGCCCACCGTTAGACTGCGGGTGGTCACTCCGGCCTGGGTAGCCTGCTTCTGGGCGGTTTCCAGGCTGCGGTCAACCGTTTGAATGACGCGGCTCAGACCCTGCACCCCATCATTCACCTCCTCGGTTAGCTGATTGACCTCCAGCCCGGTGAGGCGAATCGCTTCCAGGGTTGGGGGCAGTTCCCGATTCAGGGTGTCAAATAGCTTTTCGGCGCTGCGGGCCGCCCTGGCCAGCTCGCCCATTGCCGGAATGGTGACCACGAGCGCTGCCGTAAGGCTCATCGCGACGAAGAGGGTCGATAGTCCTAGCCAGAAAATTGGATCGGTCACAGGGGAAATGGGCTACTTTTCTTCAGACTCGGCCAGTTTTGTCGCCAGGGGTGTTGCAGTGTTGCTAACATTGGCCACGTTTAGACGCTGGTTTTCGCGTTGGCTGGCTTCAATTCCAGCGGCGATCGCCTCTCGCAACCTTACCAGGGTTTCGTCCCAATTGCGCAGAGCGGAGGCCGAAAGACGGTCAGCCTGTAATTGCACGCTGGTAGACAGGTCTTCCGCCAAATCGGGTAGGGCATCGGCTGACTTTTTGAGGATCCGGCGAGTTTCTCGCCCTGACTTTGGCGCTGACAGCAACCCGGCGATCGCCCCCACCGTAGCTCCTAATACTAGACCACCAATGAACGCCCCTGATGACCCCGAACGGTTCTCTGCCATGGTTGCGCCTCCGCATAGTTCAACATCATCAATGCCATTTTAGCCGCTAAGCGGAAAGCTCCCCTCAGAATCGGGAGTGAGGGCGGTGCGGGGGTAAACTGTCGCTATCTCCCCTGCCGCTTACCCCCCTGTCGCTGCCAGACTGTCCAGCCCATCCCCAGCAGGGAGACAATGGTTTGCAGTTGTTGAAACCGCCGCATCTGCTGGCGATAGCGCTGGCGAAGCTGTCCCAGTTCTACCTCTCCCCGAGCCAGGGCGGTGGTGGCGTCTTGCAGGAGCAGGGCACTCTGCCCTTCGGCGGTCTGCAGCAGGGCGGTCAGCTTCACCAGCCGATTCCGCAAGGCCCATAGGTACTGCGCCAAAGCAAGGCAGGCGATCGCCAGGATTAGATTGAACAGAATGACGAGAAAGACCATTCAAAGTTTCCGGAAAAGCGCTACAGTAGCCTTGCCGCCCATTTGTAGTTCTCTACAGGTCAGCTATGGTGCAGTCTTCATCGCCTCAGCGGTTATATGTTGATGGCCGTCGAGGCAATGATAACGCTCAAGGAACGCAAGCCGCCCCTCTTCAGTCTATTACCCAGGCCCTCCAACGGGCAAAACCGGGCACGACGATTCAGCTTGCCCCTGGCACCTATACCACCGCCACAGGCGAAATTTTCCCCCTACGAGTGCCCCCCGCCGTCACCCTGATCGGCAGTGAACAAACGCGGGGGCGCGAGGTGAAAATCGAGGGCAGCGGCGTTCACCTGAGTGCCACCTTTGGCCCCCAAAACGTCACCCTGGTACCCAGCGATGGTGCCGAGATCCGGGGGGTAATGGTCTCCAATCGCGCCGATAAGGGTACGGGCATCTGGGTAGAGTCCACCGCGCCCACCATTGCCTACTGCACCCTGTCTCGCTGCCGCCGCGAAGGAATTTTTGTTTTGGGAACCGGGCGTCCGCTCATCGAGCACTCTATCGTGGAGCGCAATGGAGCCAGCGGCATTTTCCTGGTGCGTCAGGCCAAGGGCGAAATTCGGCAGACCACCTGCCGCCAAACCGGATATGGCATTGCGATCAGCGACCAGGCGGCTCCGCTGTTGGCAGAGAACCAGATCACCGACAACCGCTCTGGCATTGTGGTGTCTCGCTCGGCCCGCCCCGTCCTGCGGCAAAATCAGGTAACTGGCAACCAGAACGATGGGCTGACGGTTCTGGATAGCGCCCTGCCGGATCTGGGGGACGAGCAGGAGCCAGGGGATAATATCTTTGCCAACAACGGTCGCTTTGATCTGCAAAACCGCACCCCCACGCCGCTGGTTTCCGCTGGTAATCAAATCAATCCCACCCGGCTTGATGGGAACGTCCAGCTCCGGGCGATCGCCCTTCCCCCTCTCCCCGCCGCCGCGCCGCCGCGCCCGCCGCTGCCCTCCCCTCCGGTTCCTCCTCCAGGCCAGTCGCGGTTCTCAGACGTTGCCCCTGACCACTGGGCGCTGCCCTTCATCAATGCCCTGGTGGAGCGGCGCATTGTCAACGGCTTCCCAAATGGCACCTTTCGCCCCGAGGATTCTCTCACCCGCGCCCAATATGCGGTGCTGGTTACCCAGGCAATTCCGCTGCCCCTGCGGCAGGTAGAGCGCTCTTTCCGGGATGTTGCCCCTGATTTCTGGGCGGCGGCGGTCATCCAAAAGGCCACTCGCATGGGGTTTATCGCGGGCTTTCCCGACCAAACGTTTCGCCCCAATGAACCGCTTACCCGCGTGCAGGCCATCGTGTCTCTGGTAAACGGTATTGGGCTAACCGGCGGGGGCGCTGCCAGCCTGCAGGTCTATGGCGATCGCGCCCAGATCCCCGACTATGCGACGAATGCCGTGGCCATCGCCACCCAAAATCGGCTGGTGGTCAACCATCCCAGCATTAGCTACCTGGAACCCCTCGTTCCCATCAGTCGGGCCGAGATGGTGACCATGCTTTACCAGGTGCTGGTCCTGCGAGGAGAAGTTCGGGCGATCGCCTCGCCGTTTATTGTGTCTCCCCTGGCCACCACCGCTGCCTTTGCCGACGTTCAGAATCACTGGGCTGCCAGTTTCGTTCAGGGGCTGGCCAGCCAAAACCTGGCGGGGGGCTTTGTGGATGGGACGTTCAAACCCGATGTCGCCATGAATCGCGCCCAGTTTGCCGCGCTGCTGGCCGCCGCCTTCCACCCGCAGCCCCAGCAAGCCGCCATCACCTTTATCGATGTACCCGATGCCCACTGGGCCGCAGCGGCTATCCAACAGGTGGTTCGGGGAGGGTTGATGACGGGGTTCGGAGACGGCACCTTCCAGCCCCAGCAAGACGTCCATCGCCTGCAGGTGCTGCTGTCCCTGGTGGCGGCACTCAACTTGCCCCCCGGCGATCCCGAGTTGCTGGTGCTCTACAGCGATCGCGACCATATTCCCGCCGATGCCCTGCACGCCATCGCCAGCGCTACGGAACATCGGCTGGTGGTGAACTATCCCTCGCCGCGCCAGTTGTCCCCCCATCGGGGAGCCACCCGGGCTGAGGTCGCCGCCATGCTGTATCAGGCGCTGGTGTCGAGTCAGCGGGCGCGATCGGTGGCCTCTCCTTACACCGTGAATGAGCTATCCCCGGCATTCCCCCTGACCAACTTAGGCCCTGGTTCAGCGGAGCCGCCGCCGACCGGGTTTCCGCGTTCCTCCGTTGCTGCCGCCGCAATTGGAACGGTCCAAACCGTCGATTCTCAGAACTTTAAAACCCAATGGGCGGCCCATAGTGGACTATCGCCCCTGATTCCGCCATCGCCCCAAGTTTTGCTGTTCATCTACGCGTCAGACAAAGCCGCCACAGCCGTTGATGAAACCCTACCTCTGCAACAGCAGGCCATCGGGCAGGCGATCGCCCACCGCGTTGTGCAGCACCTCAACTACCAGGGGGTGGCGGTGCTGCAGCCGGAAGTGCTCCCAGGTAAATTACCCAGGCTGGCTCCGCTGCTGGCCTCTGCCCAGCTTGCCATACAGATAGAGCTGTTCTTAAACCCTGCCTCGCCCCACCCTGCTATCGAAACCCGCTTTAATCAAATCGTGAACCTGGGCCAGCCGTTAGCCACCCAGCTACACCGCAGCCTGATCGACTACACCGGAGCTGCTGACCAGGGCCTGCATCCCCTGGAACCCTCTGGTGATCTGGCCGCAGTCTCCATCCCGGCGGTTCACCTGCAGTGGGTTGGGGCACTCGCATTCCTTAGCCCCCGTTATCAGGCCCATCTCGCCTGGGCGATCGCCTACGGTATCCTGACCTACATTCAGTTTCATCACACGGGTCAGTCAGTCAGTAGAACTGCATTGAAAAACGAAGGTTAGAAAACCGGTGGGGCGCTCCCCCGGTCTTCTAACCTGAATTTAATTGTGCTGACCAGCCGACCTTAGATTCACTGCTTGATCCCTCAGCGACGTGAGATGATGAAGGGATAAGTTGTTAGCAATCGCGAAAATTTATGGCTGAGATTCAGTTTTCTAGAGGCAATTCCGAAGAAACTATCCCCGATGTACGCCTGACCCGGTCCAAAGACGGCACCAACGGTACAGCAACCTTCTACTTCCAAAACCCCAAAGCCTTGAGCGAGGAGAGCCTGGAAGACATTACCGGCATGTATATGGTTGACGAAGAGGGAGAGTTGGTTACCCGCGACGTCAACGCCAAGTTTGTCAATGGCAAGCCTGAGGCCATCGAAGCCACCTATGCCATCAAGAGTGTGGAAGACTGGGATCGCTTCATGCGGTTTATGGAGCGCTATGCCAACGAGCATGGGCTTGGGTTTACTAAGTCTTAAGGAGATTTCCGGGAAAGACCATACCGCCCGTAAGGTGCCGGATAGCCCGAAGGCATGGCGATCGCTAAGGAGATTTCCAGGAAAAAAATTACCTTCGGTTAAACGGTTGGTAGGGGCAAATGGCCATTTGCCCCTGCGTCGTCTGGTGGGATCATTTTCCCAAATCTCCTGCAGCGAAGCGTTACGCACCTTGGGCTGGTAGTTTCATTTCAAGAAATTACTTGATTGTCTGGGTATAAATAAAGCGGGTGGGTTACGCCCCCGGCGGGGGGCACCCATCATAGCTTCATTTATTTATGGCTACTCACTTAAGGGACGCAAGAGAATTGCCGAAAGCCTCTGAACAGGGTTTTCGGGTTAACCTTACTCCGCAACTCCCAGCGACTGGAAAAGGGAACGGTGTCGGCGGTGGGCCAGAATCTCGGGCTGTAGGGCCGTGAGGGCTTCCCGATAATGGGGATCTACAAATGTCCCCCGCAGGTTGGGATTCGCACTGAGCTGCTGCTGCTCATGGCGGGTCAGTTCAAGTTCAATGTCTGGCGTGATGCCCCGGTGGCTAATGTCGGTGCCGTCAGGGGTGTAATAGTGAGCCACCGTCACCGCCAGCCCAGACCCGTCCGATAGCCCATGGACCCGCTGCACCAGGGCTTTACCGAAGGTTTGGGTGCCCACAACCGTAGCCCGCCTGTTATCCAGGAGCGCCCCTGTTAGGATTTCGCTGGAGCTAGCTGAGTTATTATCCACCAGCACGGCCAGGGGGCGATCGGTGAGGGACGTATGGTCGGCAAAAACTTGCTCGCTATCTCCCTGGCGGTTGATAGTTTGTACGATCGCCCCACTATCGAGCCACATCCGAGAAATATCAATGCTGGACTGCAGCAGCCCCCCCGGATTGCCCCGCAGGTCAAGCACAAAGGCATCGACATCTTGCTCGACCAGCTCCCGGATGGCTACCTGCATTTGCTCGGCAGCATGGGCACTAAACTCGCTCAGGCGGATGTATCCAATTTTCAGATCCCCTTCTTCGCGGAGGGCATGGGCTACGGTGGGCACCTCCAGTCTGGCCCGCATCACGGCCACCTCGAATTCGCCCTGGTCGTCGCGGTCGACTCTGAGCATCACTTCAGTGCCAGCTTCCCCCCGAATCAGTTGGGAGGCATCCTGCACGGTCATGCCAACGGTTGACTGGCCTTCAATTTCGAGGATGCGATCGCCCGCCTGTAGCCCTGCTGCTGTCGCTGGAGAATTTTCCAGGGGTTCCACAATCGTAAGGACGCCAGTTTCTTCGTCGATTTGAAGCCGCAAACCAATGCCGGAAAATTCGCCAGAGGTCTGGTTTGAAAGCTCTTCATACTGTTCGGGATCCAGAAACCGGGTGTAGGGGTCGTCCAACTGCTTGAGCGCATCCCTTAAGGCTTCATAGGCGGCCTCGTTACTGGGATACTCGTTTTCCAGCAGTTCCCGCCGCACCTCTTGCCAGTCGGTCTGGTTAAAGCTACCGTCTACGTACTCTCGATTGACAATCTGCCAAGCTTCATCAAGAACCATTTTGGGACTGTTTTGCAGGGCCGCTTCGCCAGATGGGCTGAAGACAGGCAGGGTTATCGACAAGGCAGTGCTTGTGGCGGCGATCGTCGTGCCGACCATCAGTTGACGAAGAAGCTGAGACAGGTTGTAAAACTTTGTCATCGAGAGTTACCAAGTGCTATCAGGGGAAACAGATTGAAAAAAGAGTGTGAGGATTTCGGCCCCAGGGTTTATTCAGTTAACCGACTCATGACATACTGATGCGGCACCCCCGGATGCCTTCGACTACCCGTGGAGCTTCGCCCAAATTAGCTCGATCAATGTGCCAGCCGCCCGCTGATGTGCCAGTTCCCAGCACTGGATAAGTATTCCTGAGCGATCGCACACAGCATTTGCAGGCCCGCTATCAGGTGCTCCCGTGTCTAGCTGTACGGATACGTACCAATCTCAAGGGCAGTTGGGCGAACCCACGAGACGCCATCAGGGTATTAGTGTAGCTAATACCTCACTCTTTCGGATAATCTAACTCATATCTACGAAGGTGTCGGGAAATCAACGAACCTGCTACGTACTTCTTCATACTTTGTTACTTGCGGCCAGGTTTCTGCCCAAAGTGGCACAAAATTAACCCTACAGTGGGGTGCGTCGCGCCTTACTGTGCGGTCTTGAGGGGGTAACCTTACTGCTAACTTGGAAACCTGTGGAGGTTTTTGGAATCTATACCCCTGGCTGGGTCTTCGAAAACTGCAAAGCTACTGCAAAGTAGGGCGTGAGTTATTCGCAGTTGCGCAGCGTTTTTCCTAATCTTAATAGAGAGCGCATCCAGCGTGGCCATTAACCGTGCAATTTAAGTCTCCAAAAAAAATAGGTCCCCAAACAAACTTATCAAACCTAACTATTGACAGCCCGCAACGAGGGCTAGCTGTTCACCAATCGTAGCCAGCAGCCTATGGAAAACTCACCCAGACCCGATATGAGCGACGACTCACCGCGCCGATTGACCAGCCCCTCCAATCGCCGCCGTACAGCCTCCCGCAATGAGAGTCTGGCAGGGCCAGGCATCTTGATGTTGGGCATGGTTGGGCTAGCCGCAGCGATCGCCGTTTACTTTCCTGGGCAGTTTTCCCAGCGCCTGAGCCGCTTTCCCTGGCCGACTCCACCTACAGAAACAGCGCCCAAGTCCCCCTCGACTGAGTCGTTTCGACAGGCCATCAATAAGGCGATGAGTGCCGCTGAGCTAACCCAATCCGCTACCTACCGGGAAGAATGGGTAGCCGTCACCCAAATGTGGCAGGAAGCAATCCACCTGCTGAAAGCCGTTCCTGAAACAAGCAGCCAGTACGACTTGGCCCAGCAAAAAGTGGGGGAATACGAGCGTAATCTCCAGTACGCGCAAACAAATGTCACAACCCGTCCGGCCCAATCTTCTGAAGACGTCATGCCCTCTTGGAGCATTGGCTCAACTCGCGAACTGCTTATCGCGGTGCAGGGCACACCCTCCCGCGTGATTCGGCTAGATTCTCGCTGCGAAGAAGTGTTCTACTACGGCAATAGCCAGGTGGAGCTGAAACATGGAATAGTGGCGAGCTACGACAACTTCGACAACAACCTGAAGGCGTCGGTCACAGCTCCTCCCTCCCCTCAATCCACCACCGATTGGACGCTGGGTTCGAGCCGAGACGAAGTTTTTCGCATCCAGGGCACGCCCACGCGGGTGAGCAGCTTTAATTCCCTCGACACCGAGTTGCTGCATTACGGCGACAACCTAATTGAGCTAAACCATGGTGTGGTTACCGCCTACAGCGATTTTGACGGTCGCCTAAAAGTTACCATGACTCCGCTCTTTGCTGGCTCACCCGGCGAATCTTTACCCCGGTTCTGGCAGCTTGGCTCCCAACGGGCTGAGGTCTTCCGCGTGCAGGACACGCCCACCCAGATCCATCGGGATGATTCTCTCTGCCGGGAAGTTCTCCACTACGGGGACAGCACTATTGACCTGCAAAATGGTATAGTCGTAGGCTACGACAACTTTGGCAACAATCTCAGGGTGAAATAGGTAAAAGATCCTGAGACCCAAGTTTTCCACAGGTCAGGGGCCTTTTTCCACAAGTTAAGGCAAGTTTTCCACAGGTGTGAAAAACTTGGTTCAGGCTTGCGTCCGTTATTCCCACTCAATCGTGCCAGGGGGCTTAGATGTCACGTCATAAACCACCCGATTAACACCCGGCACTTCATTCACGATGCGGGTGGAGATAGTTTCCAGCAAATCGTAGGGAACCCGCGACCAATCGGCGGTCATCCCATCCTCGCTAGAAACGAACCGCAGCACAACCGGGTAAGCGTAGGTGCGCTGGTCGCCCATGACACCGACGCTACGGATGGGCAATAGCACCGCAAATGCCTGCCAGAAATCGTGGTACATGCCCTGGCGGTTGATCTCCTGGCGCACGATGTAATCGGCATCCCTGAGGATTTCTAGCTTTTCAGCGGTCACTTCTCCTAGAATGCGGATGGCCAGACCAGGGCCAGGGAATGGGTGCCGCCGCACGATTTCTTCAGGCAGACCAATGGAGCGCCCCACCTTGCGGACTTCATCCTTGAACAGCTTGCGGAGGGGTTCCACCAGCTTGAACCGCAGATCTTTGGGCAAGCCACCCACATTGTGGTGGCTCTTAATTTTCACAGCGACCCGCTCCCCGGTTTGGGGGTCGACATTGGTATCGGCGGATTCAATGACGTCGGGATAAAGCGTCCCCTGGGCGAGGTAGTCGAAGGGGCCGAGGCGCTTAGACTCTTCTTCGAAGACGCGGATAAACTCATGACCGATGCGCTTACGCTTCACTTCGGGGTCAGTAATGCCTTCGATTTGCTCAAGGAAGCGATCGCGCGCATTTACATACTCTACCGGGATATGGAACTGCTCTTCAAAGAGCTTCACCAGCCGCTCAGGTTCCTTTTTGCGCATGAAGCCCTGGTCAATAAAGACGCAGGTAAGCTGATTACCAATGGCCCGGTGGAGTAGAAACGCCAGGGTAGAGGAATCGACCCCTCCCGACAGGGCCAGCAGCACCCGCTTCTCGCCCACCTTGGCCCGCACTTCGCGGATGGCCTCTTCGACAAACGCTTCAGTGGTCCAGGTCGGCTCGCAGTTACAGACGTGGTAGACAAAGTTGCGAATCAGGGCAAGGCCACCGATGGAATGCACCACTTCGGGGTGGAACTGTACGCCGTAGAGCCTGCGGTCGTGATGGGCGATCGCCGCGCAGGGCGTATTGTCGGTGTGGGCCAGCAGCTCAAACCCATCGGGCAGGTGAGTCACCGAATCGCCGTGGCTCATCCACATGGTGGTGCCGTCTTCTACATTGGTGAGCAGATCGGTGGGGTCATCAATATAGAGGGCGGCCTTGCCATATTCGCCGCGCTCGGCCCGCCTCACCTCGCCGCCAAGCTGCTGCACCATCAGCTGCATACCGTAACAGACGCCCAGAATAGGGATGCCCAGATCCCAGATGGCCGGGTCGCAGTGGGGAGCACCGGCATCGTAGACGGAGTTAGGCCCACCCGAGAGGATAATGCCCCGTGGACTTAATGCCTGGAGCTGTTCCATGGAGGTGCGAAACGAAAGCACCTCAGAGTAGACCTGGGTTTCACGAATGCGGCGAGCAATTAGCTCGGAATACTGGGAGCCAAAATCGAGGATCACAATCATCTGGCGATTTGGATCCTGAACGTTGGCGGTAGATGGCGATTGGTCAACCTGTAGAGTCACCGGACTAATCCTGCATCAAGCCTGCGGTTAGACAAATGGTTAGACTAAATATATTAGACGAATTCTAATGTTAAGTTTAGTATCAACAATTAATGCGTGTTCAAATCAGTGTAGCAAACTTGTGCCAGCAGTGTTCTGCCCGTTTCGCTGGCCACGATAATCTGGCGATCGCGATCAAATAAAACCGACCCCACGGTAACCCGCTGCTGGGTGTGGGTATAGATATAGTCCTGAGAGCGTTCGTCAATGTGTTGGGCGATCGCTCCGTAGATTTGCCCAACCCAATTCACTCCCTCACTGGCTTCATCCAACTGGCGCAGATGCTGCAGGGCCGCCTCCGCCGTTGGGCAGGCAAAAATCTGCTGCACATCAGCGGTGGGTAGTCCTGCCTGGGCACAGTGGGCCGTCAGAATTTCCCGCCGCCCATCGGCCACGTAATGGTGGGTGTGGAAGATGCCGCCCGCCAGCTTGAGCAGCTTACCGTGATAGCCAAACAGCAAAATAGCAGTGACCCCAGCCCCAGCAGCCTCCACCAGCATTGATCCCAGCCAGTTGGCGGTTTTAATCAGCCGCTCGGGGGGGATGCCCTGCTGACGGGCGAGGTGCAGCCCATTCTCGCCGATGCAAAATACCAGACAGTCTGCCCCCGACTGGCGGCGCAGCGTGTCTTGAAAGATCGCCAGTTGCTCAGGGGCGCTCAGGGGTTGGGCGATGCCAGAGGTGCCCAAAAGCGCCAGCCCTTCAACGACCCCAAAGGCGGCGTTGGAAGTCCGCTCAGCCAGCGATCGCCCCTCCGGCAGAATGAAGGTCACCTCAATCGTCTGTCCAGCCGTTAACCAGGGAGCCAGGTTGACCTCCAGCAGGCGGCGAGCATAGGTATAGATAGCGGGCCGCTCGTCAGCATGGCGGCCAATGCCGTCGCCACCGCGAATAACGAGGGCGTCCCCCTCGGCTATGCCGGTGCGCACCCAGGCCCAGATGGGGGTGTGGCGGGTGATGTCCAGGTTATCCCCCGGATCGCTGCGGGTAATGGCCAGGGCTGAACCGTTATCTAGACGGGCTACCTGCTCAACGGCGATCGCCCCTTGACCGGGAGGGGTTACCAGATCCACGGTCACTGATTCGATGGCCTGTTCGGGGTGGTGCAGCTTTTGCAGGGCGGCGATCGCCGCAGCACAGGCAAAGACGGGCAGGGTATATCCGGCACGGGGGGCTTCAGTCATTGGGCGCGTCTTGGATTACCATTGGGATTCTCTCGATTCACGACATACCGCTGAACAGATGGGGTGCACAGACGTTCGATACGATTGATAGGAACGGACGCTTTTGCATCATCTGCCCCAACTGTCATGAACCAAGTGGACTATCTGCGGATTAGCCTGATCGATCGCTGCAACTTCCAGTGCCAGTATTGTATGCCCGAAGGCAGCGACCTGGTCTACCTGCAGCGCCCCGAAATTCTCAGCCAGTCTGAGCTAATCCGGCTGCTTCAGGATGTTTTCATTCCCTGTGGGTTTACCCGCTTTCGCCTCACGGGGGGAGAACCCCTGCTCCGTCCAGACATTGTGGAAATTGTGGGGGCGATCGCCGCCTTTCCCCAGACCCAGGATCTGTCAATTACCACCAATGCGTTCCTGCTGGCGGATCTGGCGGACGACCTTTACCAGGCGGGGCTGCGGCGCATTAATATCAGCCTGGATTCCCTCAACGCCGATACCTTTGACCAGATTGTGGGCAAGCGGGGGCGATCGCGCTGGACACAAGTTTGGGCCGGAATTCAGGCGGCTCACCGGGTTGGGTTTGATCCCCTCAAGCTAAACGTGGTGGTCATTCCCGGCGTCAACGACCACGAAGTCTTAGACCTGGCGGCCCTCAGCATCGATCGGGCGTGGCACATTCGCTTTATTGAATTCATGCCCATCGGTAACGCTGCCCTGTTTGACCACCGGGGTTGGGTGCCCTCGGAGGAGCTGCGGCAGCGCATTCGCGATCGCTGGGGCCTCACCGATGGCCAGGTGCGGGGTAACGGCCCTGCCGATGTGTTTCAAATTCCGGGAGCCAAAGGTACTCTGGGGTTTATCAGCCAGATGTCAGAGTGCTTTTGCGATCGGTGCAACCGCATGCGGCTCTCGGCAGACGGTTGGCTCCGTCCCTGCTTGCTCAACGAATCAGGGCAGATCGACCTGAAGACACCACTGCGGACAGGCGCTCCCATCGCTGATTTGAGGCAGGCCGTTCAACAGCTCCTGGCCATTAAACCCGACGTCAATTTTAAGCAGCGAGATTCGGGTACCGATTCCACATATGGGCGCACGATGTCGCAAATCGGCGGATAGTCATTTGTCCGCCGTTGCTGACATCTGCCGTGGTCGAGCGCCTGCCGTAACCAGTCTTTACAGCAACCTGTGGACTTCGATATCTATGCCTGTCGTGAATAGTATTCAACCACCAGCAGTTCGTTGATTTGTAGCGCAATCCACTCGCGATCAATGACCCCGTTGACTTTGCCCTCCATCTTGTTTTTATCGAATTCAAGATGGCTGGGAATGTTTGCCAGACCAGGAAACTGCAGGTTGGTTTCCACGAGGCTACGGGACGCTTCTTTGTTGCGAACCGCAATCACGTCTCCAGGCCGACACTGGTAGCTGGGGATATCGAGCACCCGGCCATTCACCGTGATGTGCCCGTGGTTGACCAACTGGCGTGCCCCCGGAATCGTGGGAGCCATGCCCAGGCGAAAGACCGTGTTATCCAGCCGCATTTCTAATAGCTGAAGCAGCACCTGCCCGGTAGAACCGGTGGCGCGACGGGCCCTCTTGACGTACCGGAGCAGCTGCCGTTCGGTCAAGCCGTAGTTATAGCGGAGTTTTTGTTTCTCTTCCAGACGAACCGCATACTCTGAGCGCTTCCGCCGTGCCTGCCCGTGCTGCCCAGGGGGGTAGGCCCGCCGGGGAGCCTTGCGGGTTAATCCGGGTAATTCACCCAGGCGACGCACTACGCGCAGCCGTGGACCTCGATATCGCGACATTACCTTCCTCTCTAAAAGCTTCCCAAAACCCTAATTATACAGGCTCTTATTTCTTTTTCAAAGCCCCTTGCCAAAAAAATGGCGCATATCTGTCAGCGAACGTTGGGACAGTTGGAGAACTGGCTTGTAAGAGATTTTAATTTATTCCGGACAAAGCAATATGGAAACCGAATATCTAGGTGCTTTCACGGGAAGACTGCCACGACCACCGCCAAGATATGTTATGTTAGTTTTTTAGAGCAGTACTCCAGATCAGAACGAAACGAGCTACAGGGTACGGTGGTCACGTTCCTCTGGGAAGCTGCACAAAGTATTTGAACAATTCAGAGCTTTTTTAAGCGGAGTTATATGAGCCAACAGGTTATGCACCCGATGGTGAAGTTTCAGCGTAAAGTGCGATCGCTGGTTGAATCTAAGGTTGTCCGGTCGAGCGACAGCCTGTGGAAAATTGCGTTGCTTTACGGCGACGAATGGTCCCACTGGAAACGGGAGCTAGAGGAATTTGAGTTTTCCATGCAAGACCCCATTGGAGATTTGCTTGCAGTGGAAAGTTGGGAAGAGTAGGTCGCTCCCCTGGGGCTTAGGTGATTTCTTGAAATGAAATTACCAGCCCATGGTGCGTTACGCTTCGCTAACGGCACCCTACGGGCGGTATAGTCTTTCCCGGAAATCTCCTTATTCCTTGACGCATTCAGCAGCAGAAGTTCGCTAAAGGTAATACTGCCCCTACCCCAAATCACAGCAGCTCACTTTCCAGTATGTTGGGGGTCAGGGTGTCTTGCTGCCTGCCACCGTCAGCAGGGGGCATTGGGTTGCGCAACCGGGGGCGCAGCTTAAACCGAACTGCGATCGCTGTGATGTTGTCGTGGCCGTTGTGGTGGTTTGCCAGGGTGATCAAGTCAAAGACGCCCTGCTCCAGATGTGCCTGGGAACTGAGCAAGGGTTCCACATGGCTCTCACAGTAGGTTTCCAGCAGATCGTTATCAGTGAGGCCGTCGGAGCCAAGGATAAAGAGCGTATCTTCGGTGATTTCAAGAAACTGAATATCGGGGCGAATAAAGTCTTCGTTGCGGGGGCCGAGGGCCTGGGTGAGCTGGTAGGCGTCGGGGCGCGCATAGGCCAATTCTGGGTCAATTCCCCGATGGATTTCTCGCTGGCCTACTTCATGGTCGGTGGTGAGCTGCTCCAGCCCTTGTTTACGTCGATAGCAGTAAACCCGACTGTCGCCGACATGGGCGATCGCCACGTTCAAGTCCTGAACGAGCAGCATGACCAGGGTTGTCCCCATCCGCCCGCTCCCCGAAGTGGCATTTTCCTGATTCAGGTCGTACAGCTTTTGGTTAGCGAGCACCACTGCCTGTCGGATCAGCGGCTCACTGGGTAGGCTCTCCTGCCAGTGTTCTTGAAAGTAGCTCTGGAGAGTCTCCACCGCGATCGCACTGGCTACCTCTCCAGCCGCATGGCCACCCATCCCGTCGCAGAGAATGTAAAGACCTTTAGCAGCGCAGCGTCGTCCACCAGGGGTTTCGACCTTTTTGACCTCAGTGCTGATGCTAAAGCAATCTTCGTTGTGATCCCGCTGGCGGCCAATGTCGGTTAGCCCGGCATCCGATAGGTTGTATAACTGCATGGGCAGCACCACCGTCGGTGTATCTTCTTCTTCGGTGACGAAATCATCAAAGTCATTGGCCAGTTCAAAGCTGTTCCATTGGTTGCCAGCAGCGAGGCTACCGTTGCAATTCACGTCGCTCCAATCACCGTCAGCATCGCCAGGAAATGGGGCCGCAGCGGCAGAAACGGGAGCAGACTCAGAAACTGCTTCCTGATAAATCTGATCGGCGATGAGTTCTAAGTGCGATCGCACCTCATCCAGGGTAGTAATTTCCTCCGATTCCAGCGCCTGATACAGTTCAGAAATGCGATCGTGGGGCGGTCGATGGGCCTGTTTGAACAGTCGCCGCCAGAGAGCGCCCAACTCTTTCAGGGGCAGATGCCCGTCGCTGGGCGAATCGGCATAAAGGCGGCGCAGACAAAGGATTTGGTCTTCATCAATCCGGAGATTGGTAACTTCTAGTAAGCTGCGGCAGCAGTGCTGTTGGGTGAGCACTGCCCATAGCTCTGTCATTTCGTGCAGCCAGTGCAGCACCTGCAAATCCACCGCACTGGCCTGCTGGAGCACCTCCGTTAGATGGGGGAAGTGGTTGCGGTCTTCAATGAGCACGACTGAGCAGTCTGGCTCATTCCAGGCATCGTGGATTTGGGGAAATGAGGGGTAAAGGTGGTGCTGGAGCAGGACATAGGGGGCGGCAATTTCGGGCAATTCGGGAAGTTCGTCAGTGAGGCGATCGCAGACTCCCTCCCGATCTGAATTTTCTGCCGATTCCTCGTCATAGTTAGCCACCGCCCGCTCGGCCCAGGCTTCCAGGGGAGAGGGTTCAGTTGCACGCAAATCGACTACCCGAATTTCGGTTTCCTGCTTCGTCTCGGTTAGGGCCGTTGTCAGAATATCAACAATTTGATAGCGCTGACTGGGATCCAGGTAGGGGCGAGCCTGCAAAACCGTGGTGGCCTCTGCCGCCGACTCCGAGCCGTCATTTTTTTGAATTGGGGCGGATAAAATTGCCAGACGAACCGTTGGCCCACCCCCAACCACCATTACTGGACATGGACTATCGGCCTCAGGGAGGATGCCACCCGACACATCGTCAGACTGCTGGATCGGTATCAGCGATGCCCCACATTCTTGGCAGAACTTATTGTGGTCTGGATTCTCCGATTGGCATGAGTGGCAGACAATCATCTAGGGGCTTCCCTCTCTCCAGCTGAACTAACTAGCAAGCTAGATCCTAACTTAATCAACAGCCTACACCCCTTCTCAGTCAATGGATACGCTTAGAATGCGACTCTCAACTAACCCCGTTGAGGAAGGCTAGCAAACACCATGTTCTGAGTCTAAGGTATCCGATGCACCCAAAACCTGCATCTGGTATCATTCCCCTCAGCGTACCCATTTCTGGTGGTAGAGCGGCTATCGGTCAGGGAACTATGTCCTAAGGAGGAGGCTGATAGGCAAGCCGTTTGAGGGATTGGGCCTCGGTAGCTGTCAGATCACGCCACTCCCCTGGTGCCAGGGACGCCAGCCGCAGGTGGGCGATCGCCACCCGCACCAGCCGCAGGGTTGGAAAGCCAACGGCAGCAGTCATACGGCGTACCTGGCGGTTGCGGCCTTCGGTAATCTCAATTTCTAGCCAGGCGGTAGGCACCGATTTGCGGTAGCGGATGGGTGGGTCACGGGGCGGCAGGTCGGGTTCCTGCGGCAGCCGGTTCACGGTAGCGGGGCGGGTGCAATAGTCCCGAATTGTGACTCCACGGCGCAGGCGGTCGAGGGCGGCTTCATCGGGAATGCGCTCCACCTGCACCCAGTAGGTTTTGGGGTGATAGAAACGCGGGTCGCTCAGGCGGTGCTGAATCCGCCCGTTATTAGTCAGCAGCAGCAATCCTTCGCTATCGCGATCGAGCCGACCCACGGGATAAACCTGCGGCACTGGAATGAAGTCCTTCAGGGTGGCCTGACCCGTTTGAGGATCGGTGAACTGCGTTAATACATCATAGGGCTTGTAGAACAGAATGAAGCGATCGCGCATCACCAAATTTTCTGCAGATGGACTGAAAGACGGCTGAGGGTTGTCCTTGCTTTCAAAGCTGCATTTGTAAAGACATATTTCGATTCCTTTAAGAAGGTTAGCGTCCCATTGTCTCACTGTAAAATGCCATCTAAGCTAATAAGACCAAAGCCAATAAAAGAATCCGAGGCAGCACTGGGGGTTGACATGAATAGTTTTCAAAAGTATCGAGTTTTCTGCACGCTTTCATTTGGCGATGTATATGGGCAAATTATTGTCTGGTTGCTGGTTATTTTTATTAGCCTGGCAGCCGCAATGGCGCTAATGGGGGCAAGCCGTCCGGTTTATGCACTGGCAACTGTTGGGCTGATTCTGGTTTTGTCTCTACCATTTTTGCTGTTTGCCTTCGTCACCACCCTGCTCAACCATATTGAATTTGCCACCGTAGATCCGCAAGCTAACGTTCAGTCTTCATCGAGTACTTCTCTGCCCGAGCAGCGTCCAGCCCAGGCTGCTGGATAGACCGCTCTCAGGTCGCTCATCGAATTAGGACTACAGCCCTGCTTCTGGCGGGGCTTTTTTACTGGCTACCCCACAAAACCACGGGATATAGTGAAAGCAGCTTTGGTTCTCCAAAGATTCACCCTCTTCAGCATCTTTGATATTCATGATTGAGCACGATGTTCTAATTGTCGGTGGGGGGCTTGCTGGGTCGCGGGCCGCGGTTGAAATTGCTCGGATTAATCCTGCCCTGAGCGTGGCAGTGGTTGCCAAAACCCATCCAATTCGCTCCCATTCAGTCGCGGCGCAGGGTGGTATGGCGGCCAGCCTGAAGAACGTGGACGAGGCAGACAGTTGGGAAGCCCACGCCTTTGATACCGTTAAAGGCTCGGACTACCTGGCGGATCAGGACGCAGTGGAAATTCTCACCCGCGAAGCGCCCGATGTGGTCATTGACCTGGAGCACATGGGGGTTCTTTTCTCTCGCCTACTGGATGGACGGATTGCCCAGCGAGCCTTTGGGGGGCATTCCCACCGGCGCACCTGCTATGCAGCCGACAAAACGGGGCACGCCATCCTGCACGAGCTGGTTTCCAACCTGAAGCGCTATGGCGTTCGTATTTACGACGAATGGTACGTCATGCGGCTCATTCTAGAAGAGGGGCAGGCGAAGGGCGTCGTCATGTTTCGGATCGCTGATGGTCAGTTGGCCGTGGTTCGTGCCAAAGCCGTGATGTTTGCAACGGGGGGTTATGGGCGCACCTACAACACTACCTCCAACGATTACGCCTCCACGGGGGATGGGCTGGCGATGACCGCAGCGGTGGGCCTGCCCCTGGAAGACATGGAGTTTGTGCAGTTTCACCCCACGGGGCTGTATCCCGTTGGCGTGCTGATTTCTGAGGCGGTGCGCGGGGAAGGAGCCTATTTGATCAACAGCGAGGGCGATCGCTTCATGGCCCATTACGCCCCCAACCAGATGGAGCTGGCCCCCCGCGACATTACCTCACGGGCGATTACCAAAGAAATTCGGGCGGGACGGGGCGTTCACCCCAACGGCAGTGCGGGCGGGCCGTTTGTCTACCTCGACCTGCGCCACATGGGGCGAGAAAAGATTATGAGCCGCATCCCCTTCTGCTGGGAAGAGGCCCATCGGCTGGTGGGGATTGATGCCGTTCACGAGCCGATGCCTGTGCGCCCCACGGTTCACTACTCCATGGGGGGCATTCCGGTAAACACGGATGGACGGGTGCGCAGCAGTGCTGATGGTTTGGTGGAAGGGTTCTTTGCAGCGGGGGAGAGCGCCTGCGTGTCGGTGCATGGGGCCAATCGCCTGGGCAGCAATTCCCTGCTGGAATGCGTGGTCTATGGACGGCGGACTGGAGCGGCGATCGCCCGCTATGTGGAGTCTCGCAAACTTCCCAATTTTGACGAACAGCGCTACCTCACGGAGGCGCAGCAGCGGATTCAAACCCTGCTGGATAACCCCGGCACTCACCGCATCGACGAGGTGCGGCAGGCGTTTCAAGACTGCATGACCGAGCACTGCGGCGTCTTTCGCACTGAAGCAGTCATGCAGGAGGGGCTGGAGCGACTCCGGCAGATCATTGACCAGGGTAGTCAGGTTTTCCTGGACGACAAGAGCAAGGTCTGGAATACAGAAATCACGGAAGCGCTGGAACTGCAGAGCCTTATGCGGGTAGGCGAAGTGATTATGGCCTCAGCCCTTAGCCGACGGGAAAGCCGGGGTGCCCACTCACGGGAAGACTACCCGGAGCGGGACGACCAGAACTTCCTGAAGCACACCCTGGCCTACTGGTCGCCTGCGGGGGTAGATCTTGCTGAGATGCCCGTGACCATTACCCAGTTTGAGCCAAAAGAGCGGAAATATTGAGACCGACCAGGGGGATTTTCCGCGAACCCCAATCCGTAGGGGCAAAATATTTCGGCAGAAAGCCTGGGAGAAAATCCAAAGGTTACGACGAAATGCTTTGCCCTAACGCAACCCCAGCCAGGTGAAAAAATCCTGACGGGTAATCAGTTCAATCACCAGCAGGGCCATAAAGCCAATCATGGCAAATCTGCCGTTAATGGTTTCGGCATAGGGCGTCCAACCAAAGGCCGGTTCCATCTGGTTGGCCTCTTCGGGTAAAGCCGAAGGTGTAGACGTTTCCGGCTCACCGTTCGGCATTTTTTCTGCATCGCTGTTCATAGCTGTTACGAATGGTAGTTGGGGATGTTGATCAGAACTGAGGAACAAGAGAGTTTTGGGTCGTGATGTAGGCAGGATGCCTGCGCGACCTGGGTTGGCAGGAATCCTAGAAATCGTACTGCAAAATGGCCAGCCCCCGCCGGTAAAGCTCCTGGGCATAATCTGTCCAGGTACCCTGGCCCCAGTAGCGGAAGCAACTGGTTTGCAGCAGCAGGTTGTGGAGCAGGGCATTGCGGTAGCGGTGCTGGCGCGTCAGGGGTTCACTGGGGGAGGAAGAGGCATGGGCGATCGCCCCGTGAAAGCGAGCGCTGAGATCGGTCATCGGCGATAGCACATTTTGATATCCCTTAACCCAGCTCAGGTGATTGGTCCAGGAACCCCCATCCATGTGGAAGTTGGCGTCTTCCTGCTGCAGGGCTGCAATCGCTGCCGCCACCGACTCAGGCGTGGCCTGGTTGGGGTCCACCCGCTGCCAGATACGGTGCTGGGCGATCGCCTGACAGGTGGGCAAATCTTCAACCCGGCAGCCCGCCGTCGCAATCAGCTCCAGATACTCGGTGCCGTTCATGCCCACGGTGCCCCTGGTGCCGCCACTGTCGCGGATGGCGTACCAGGCATTGCGGAAGGCCGAGGGAAACTCATTCATCATCACCCCGCCGTTTTCGCCGTCCCCAATCTGCGTCACCAGGGGGGGAATAGTGACGCCGCCCACAGTTTGCGGCGCGAGGGTCTTAGCCTCCGCGTAGGGCTGCATCTGCCCCACCAGCTTGGTGTCAGACCCCTGGGTTTTGATCAGCACGGTGATGGTGGCCGTTTCGCCCGTGGAGTTGCGGGCCACCAGCCGATGGGGAATGTGGGGATTGGTAATGGGGCCACCCGCCAGCGTTTCGATGGCATGTTCCTGCACCAGCAGCCAGCGATAGCCACAGTCCTGCAAAATCGACACCAGGGTATAGAGGGTGTCGGGGTGGTTGGGCAAATGCATCTCCGGCAGGGAAAATCCCTTGACCCGTGCCAGCGCCTCCCAGCCAAAGATGCTGGCAAAGTGGTGCTGCCACGCTCGGATATGGAGGGACAGATCTGCAATTGGGGTGGAGGGGGTGACGCCGTGGCCCCACAGGGTACCCAGCCACTCCACATAGGGCTGGTAGGCGGGGTCGCAGGTAATGCGCTTGAGGTTTTCCAGGATTTCGCCCCGCCCCATCTGCCGCAGGCCCCACAGCAGGTTTCCGGAATAGTCCAGCATCACCCGTGGGTTACAGCCCTGGGACACCAGGTCGGGGATAAAGTCGGCCATGCGGCTGTAGCAGTAGGCAAACGAGCTGGCGTTGTGATTGTCCCCTTCGTAGGGATGCTCAAACATGTACTGCAGGTTGCTGATCAGCTCGCCATTGCTGCCAGCGGGAATGGTGGGCTGGTGCATGTGGAGGGCGATCGCAAACGCCGCCGACACCTGGTTCAGCTGCAAATTGGTGCGGGGCAGAAACACGGGGGCATCGATTTGGGTGACAGCAGCCACCTCCGCCTCCCAGCCAGAAATATTGGGCAGGTCGTTGACCAAGTCGGGCAGGTCGAAGTCGGGCAACGGTGTTTGAGTCGATGGCTGGGCTGAGTGGGTGGAGGCGATCATAATTCTTTAAGAAATTCCCCTTAAATTCCCCCGTGAGGGTAATGCTAGAACAGGGCCGTTTGACGACAATGCGGATTGTTACCCTGACGCTTCTCAGACTACCGCTAAATTCATAGGTTGTGTCGCCTGATTGGGTAGCAACTTTCCCCATCAGTCGTCCGGGCCGCCCTGTCTCCCTTTCTTCACATTTATTGCCGCTATCTCCTCCGATCAAACCTGGATGGGTAGCCTAGATAGTGTGGTTTATGCCTACGGCTCATCCTTATTTCTTTGCTTCTTCACCGTACCGTTTGCTTATGAGCAGCTCAGACCATTTCTATACGGCAAACTACCAGCTTCGGAAAACAGACCATGCCCACTGGCACCGCCTCCGAAGCAAACGCCACATCCTACGATCGCAGCTTGGTTTCAACGAGGTCGCCCAGTCCCGTCCCAAGGCCTGTCAGGGGTGCGTTCACTACCATGGCATCGCCTATGGCCACACGGCAGCTACCCGCACTCTACTCGTCTGCGGCTTTCATCCCTACGGCTGGGGAGATGGCTGTCCCTGCCCCGACTGGGCGGGCGCGTCCTGAATCCGCCCGTGGTCAATTGATGGCACAATGAGGCTGGTGCTTGGCTGTTTACTCAGGCGGCAGCAGGCGATTTGTGATGCAAGATTGGGAGGATAGCTCGACCATGGTGAAGCGGATAGTGGCGATCGCGGTAATTCTCATGGGGCTTTGCTTGCAGAGCTGCGTATCAGGAACAATCGGACTGCGGAGCTACATCGATCCAACCGACGGTTACGAGTTTGTCTATCCGAATGGCTGGGTTGAAATCACCGTCCCCAATGGCCCGGACGTGGTCATCCACGACATTGTTGATCCCAGCGAAAACATTAGCGTAATCATCAGTGAAGTGCCAGACGGCAAAACCCTGGCCGACTTAGGAACTCCCACCGATGTGGGTCAGCGTCTGGCCCATCGGGGTTTGAGTGCGGCGGGCGATCGCAACGCTGAGCTGGTCAATGCCGAAGCCAAAGAGTCAGACATTGGCCCCTACTACCTTTTGGAGTACGCCGTGCAACTGCCAGGGCAAGTCCGCCATAACCTGGCCAGTGTCGTCGTCCGGCGGGGCAAACTGTTTACCTTCAACGCCTCCACCACCGAACAGCGGTGGAGCAAAATGAAAGAAATTTTGCGGCAGGCGGTGCAGTCGTTCTCAGTTTATTAGGTCTTGATAAGTAGAACTGCATTGAAAAACGAAGGTTAGAAAACCGGGGGAGCGCCCGGTTTTCTAACATGAAATTAATTGTGCTGACCTACTTAGGAGGTTTCAGGCTTGACTGGCAAGACCGCTCCAAAATTTGTCCTGGCTTCTGCATCTCCAGCGCGGCGACGGCTCCTCATCGGTGCGGGGATTGATCCCATCGTCTGTCCCAGCCAGTTTGATGAATCCACCATTCAGCTCAACGACCCGGTGGAACTGGTGCAGCAACTCGCCCTGGGGAAGGTAAACGCCATCCTGGAAGACTTGCCCCGCCACCTGCTCAAAGCTGGGCACCACGATGTCAGTCGCTTCGATCGAATGGTGATTTTGGGCTGTGATTCAGTTTTGGCGATTGGGGGCGACATCCACGGTAAACCGGCCAACGCTGCCGAGGCGATCGCCCGCTGGCGGCAGATGCGTGGTCAGGTAGGGCATCTCTGCACGGGGCATGTACTGGTTGCTCCCCAGTCCCAGCAAACCCTGATCCGCTGCCAGGTGACGGAGGTTTACTTCGCGGCTGTGAGCGATCGCCAGATTGAGGCCTACGTCGCCACCGGCGAGCCTTTGAACTGTGCAGGCTGCTTTGCCCTGGAAGGTCGGGGTAGTGTGTTCATCGAGAAAATTGTCGGCTGCCATAGCAACGTCATTGGCCTCAGCCTCCCCCTCCTGCGCCAGATGCTGGCTGAGGTTGGCGTTGCCATCGTTGATTTCTGGTCTCCCTAAGTAACCGCCGGTTTTCTATCCTTCGTTTTTCAAGGCAGTTCTACTTAGGTGTAAACTTCTGTAAATAACTGTAAATTCACTAGCTGAACCTCACACAAGGTTTAAAGATTTGATGGGACGCATTGCTTCTTGCAGAGAAATACGGAAAGGCTTGCTAAGATAGAAGAAATTGAAGCTACTGATTAACCGCTGTTTGCAGCCCTCCGGCAGCCCGAAAAAATCCTTGTATCATCCAATACCTAATACGCCGCCGCTACGGATTGTCCCACCGTATCATCAGGTGTCACAATCTCCGTAAATTTGCCTCGCATCTCGGAAAACATGGCGATACTATAAAGTAAGGATGAAACGTGGTGGGTGGTCGGCGCATTGGCGCAAGCGGTAGTTCGGTTGATCCTTATCCTTGGTATCTCGATGGACACTTCGGCGACACTTCTTCCTATGCAGCAACATCCGCTTCGTCAGCCCATCACCCAGATCGGGCAAGCGTGTCGTCAGCGAACTTTGTTTCGTGATCGCTACCAGGTTATTCGGCCCTTAGGACGGGGTGGGTTTGGCGTCACCTATTTGACCCGCAACGTTACCTTGCCCAGTCAGCCCCTCTGCGTCATTAAACAACTCTGCCCCAAGGTGCAAAATCCAGCCGTCCTCCGCAAGGCAACTGAGCGGTTTGAGCGGGAAGCTAAGGTGCTCAGCCAGCTTGGCAGCCACTCCCAAATCCCTCGTCTGCTCGACTACTTCGAAATGGGCGGCGAGTTTTACCTCGTTCAGGAATACATCAAGGGCAACAACCTCTCCAGAGAGTTCAAGCTAAAAGGCCCCTTCTCTGAGGCAGCAGTCCGTCAGTTTTTGAAAGAAATCTTGCCCGTGCTGTCCTATGTCCACCAGCACCAGGTCATCCACCGCGACATTAAGCCACCCAACATTATTCGCTGTCAACGAGACGGGCGGCTTGTTCTAATCGATTTTGGAGCGGTCAAAGAGCAAATTGCCCAGGTGGACGAGATGAGCCGCTCTGCCATGACCACTCAGTTTGTGGGTACCGTTGGCTTTGCCCCGCCTGAACAGTTGGCCCTGCGTCCTACCTTTGCCAGCGATCTATATTCTATTGGCGTTACCTGCCTCTACCTGATGACAGGCAAGCCACCCCTGGAGTTTGATTACGACGTGGCCACCGGAGAAATTTGCTGGCAAGAGGCCGTGCAGGTAAGCGACTATTTCGCCAATATTCTGGGCAAGTTGCTAAAGGTTGCGCCGTGCGATCGCTACCAGACCGTCGAACAACTCCAGCGTGCCCTCGACCTCGAACCCCACCTGTCGGAACTCAACAGCTGCCTCAGCACTCAACCGCCTACCCCCGCTGCTGCGGAAATGATGAGTTCTACCAGCGATGGTTACGTCTCACCCTTTTCCCGCACCGCCGCCTCCATTCGCAACTGGCGATCGCGCCTGAACGACCGGCAGCAGCGGCAGTCATCCGCCAGCAGTTCCAGCACCCTGACCCGCTCCCAGTATTATTTGGGATAATCGGTAAACTCTCTTCTTTCCAGGGCAGCAGCCCAATCGAGAATTTCCTGATTGACCCGCTCGGCACACTCATCGTACAGGCAATGTCCAGCCTGAGGAATCTCGGTGAGGCTGAGATGGGGATAATGTTGGATGAGTTCCCTCCCCTGGGTGATGGGCACCACCCGATCCTGTTGCCCCCAGAGCAGCAAAATGGGGCAGCGAATCGCATCCAGCAGGGCGCGACGGCTCAGGCTGTAGTCGGTTTGAGTAGCAGCCTGGGTAAGACGGCAGAGGGTTTGGGCGGCACCGCGATCGCAGGTAGGGCGGGCAAAGCTTTGTACCAGCTCATTGGTGACGCGATCGCGATTGGCGTAGGCCAGCCGCAACCCTGCCCGCAAAAAGGCGGGTCGCCGGACGACCTGAAAAATCAGCCGAATCGCCAGGGGAGAGGCCACCAGTCGCTCAATGGTGCCCGTCATGGCCTGCATCCAGGGAGCGGTAACGATTTCCTGGCGGGTAGCAGGTAGCGTCATCAGCACCACGCCCCGCACCGTTTCTGGATAGGCGGCGGCAGCGGTGGCGCTGGCCAGTGCTCCCAGGGAGTGGCCCACCAGAATCATGGGACGCCCAATTAGCGTTTGCCAGAAGGCGTAAATTTGATCGGCCCACAGGGCCACCCGATAGGCGATCGCCGCTTTTTCGGAGGTACCAAAGCCCAGCAAATCCAGGGCATAGACATCCTGATGCTGGGCCAGGGCCTGGAGATTGCCGTGCCACTGGTCGAGGGACGCCCCAAACCCATGAATCAACAGCAGGGGAGGTCGGTTGGAGGATGGATGGGCGGCTCGCAGGTAAGTGTAGTGAATTCGCCAGCCCCGCCAGATCCAGGTGCGCCGCCGCTCGGTTTGTCGGAGTTCACGGGGTTCAGTTACAGATTGAAACATTATCATAAGTACTTATACTTAAAAAGGTGGTCGGTCAATAAGCAAATCTTTTCGGTCTCAAAAGCCAGCATTGACTTTGGCTACATGGTCGCAAGTCCTGACTACAGGCATCCAGGCGCGTCATCAAACGCTAAAATTTACGGCTCACCCCCTTGATGCAAATAAAATAATCTAATACTATGAAGGTGTCAGAGAAAGGGTTTTGTGATTAAGCCTCCATTCACAACTACCATTGATTGGTGTTGTCATGGTGTTGCCGCAGGTTTATCCTCGGTACGCAGGCTAACAAAAGCTTTAACGAAACCGGTCATTCTCAAATGCTGCCAACCAGGGCCGCGGTCTGTCTCTCAAGTGGGAAGGCTTCACATCACGGTCTTGTCTGTTGAGCTTGTGAATGGGTTTACTTCCCTTCACGTAAGAGTTGCTGTCTTGGGAATCGCCAGATAGGCGATCGCCAGGTAAATGGTCGCTACCTGCCTGGCTAGGGTCGGCTTCCTTGCCGTTGGGAAGGTGCGGTGATTGATGATCGGCATACTGCTGAGGCACTGTGATTTTGGTCGCGGTGGTCTTTAGAGCAGCTTGGGTCAGGCTGCGATTGGCAGCGCTATTGCCAATAAACTCTGCTGGAGAGTTCTGGCTGCGATTTGCCATGCCTTTTTTTATGCTACGGACGCTATTTCTGACGAACCGATTAAACAAACTGGATGAATTGCTAGAAACTGTCGAGAGGGTTGTAGATGTTGTTGAGGTGCATTTTTGTATTATTGATCTCTATTTTACTGGGAGCGTCCAGCTCCGTCTTCACACCGGCTGACGCCTACTGGGTTGAGGATTTACCTGAAGCCTCCACCCTTTCCCATTTCGTTCGAGTGGCGGCCTGGTCCACGCCGCTGGTAGTTAATGTTGCTGAGCAGCAGCGCCTGGAAGCGCCCAAGGTCGTGGCGGCCCAAACTGTCGCTCCCCTGAGCTTCCTCTCCCTGCGGCTGAGTCACCCCAAAGGCTGGCACTCGTTAAGCATTGCCCTCCGGCAAATGCGCCAACTGCTCTGGATGCTGTCGCGCCAGTGGTACGCTTTGATTGTGCGGGGTCAACTGTTGTTCATTGAGGGCTACAATCCTTAGACAGTCTCCAATCCCCAAGTGCTCTAAGGTTGTCAATGCTTCGATGAATCATGCCCCAAGTTTCCCTGGCTGATCTGATCACGGCGGGTCAGGCTGGCGATCGCCTCATCAGCTTTCCCACTGATACCGTTCCGGCGCTGGCGGTTCGCCCCGATCGGGCAGAGCTAATTTTCACTGCCAAGCAGCGCAGCGCCACCAAGCCGCTCATTCTCATGGGAGCCTGTGCCGAAGACCTCTGGCCCTACACCGCTGGCAGCAAAGATGAGGTACGGGTCTGGCGCGAGGTCGTTGACCGCTACTGGCCCGGTGCCCTCACCCTGGTACTACCCGCCAGCGATCGCCTCCCCCTGGCCATGAACCCCACCGACCCCACCACCATCGGCATCCGGGTTCCCGACTGCGCCATCGCCCGCCACATTTTAGAGCGCACCCAGCCGCTGGCCACCACCAGCGTCAATCGTTCGGGCCAGCCCCCCCTCCAAACCATTGCCGCCATTAACGCCGAGTTCCCTGAAGTGCTGACCCTCTCACCCCAGGATCTGGCGGACTTGGCGCGATCGCTCCCAGATTTTGCCAGGGGCACCCCAGACTCCACCGTCGAATCTGCCTCCGGGAAGCCCTCCACGGTGGTCAAGTGGACCGGTCAGGGCTGGGAAGTATTGCGACAGGGGGCGATCGCCCTGGAATCTTAACGGTTTGCCAGCAGGCGATCGCCCAGGTCCTGCACCGCCTCCGCCCAACCCTGGGAGCCAGGAGCCGGGGCGATGGGCCAGCCCCGCTCAGCCAGTTGGGGATGGGGGCCGCGCTTTCCGGGCACCACGATGGGCTGATCGACCACCTCCAGCATGTCGAGGTCGTTGGGACTGTTCCCCAGCCCGATGGTGGTAATGGTTGCTTCAGGAAAACTCGTTTGATAAGCATGGAGCAGCCGTAGTGCCGCCCGCCCCTTACCTGCCTGGGGGCTGATGAGATGGGAGAAGCGATCGCCCACCGTCACCCGAAACCCCGCCGCCGCCGTCGCCGCCTGGATCTGCTCTGCTGGGACATGGGCTGGCGTCACGAACGGCTCGGTAAAGTCCCGCAGCTTAGCCAGGGCCGCCTCTTCTGCAGACAGGCCCGTGCGCTCCTGCACCTCGGCAACGCTCAAGTCGCCAAACCCCCGCAGGGGTTCTCCCAGCTTGTCCGCGACGGTTTGTAATCCTTGGCGGGCCTCGGCATAAGTGCAGCCCAACCGCAGCAGGCGGTACCCCTCCCAGGTTTCGGCATCGTCCAGGGCGAAGCGATGGTCATCCGGGTCCACAAACACGCCGCTGCCGTTTTCAGTGATAAACGGATCCTTGAGCTGGAGAGCTTCCCGCAGGCTGGCCACCTCCCGCCGAGTTTTACTGGTGACCGGTACCACCGGCACGCCGCGCTGTTGCATCTGCTTCAAGACAGGCAGAACTGGATCGTAGCGGTAGTCGTCCTGGTTCAGCAGGGTGCCGTCCAGGTCAGTAAAGATCAGCAGCACGGAGGATCTCCTTGGGCACAGGACGTTATCAGCTTGCCATGAATTCGGCCAATCTTTTGGTTTTTGGGAATCTTTTTCAGGTCGTGAAGCTAATCAGGTGAAATTCCTGGGTGGGGGCATGGAATTCCATACCCCTTTCGGTTGGATAATGACAGGTTATTCAATTCAAGATCCTAAGCCGCAGGTTCCGATAGCTCGGTGAACTGGATGACGTCCTGGCGGGGATCGGCATAGGCCACTCGTAGCCCCAGGCGATCGCCCAACTCCACGGGGCGCTGTAGTCGCACGGCCAGCTCCAGCCCCAACTCTTCCAGCAGCACTAGCCCCAGGTTTTCATGCTCCCGTAGCCAGCGCAGCATCAGCGCCTGCCACACCTCACCCTCGTGACGACGGAGGTACTCCAGCCCCCAGTAGCGATTGGTTTGCCGTTCTACCAGGGTGGCCTCATAGGCGGTGGTGGTTACTGCCTGGATCAGCTCTTGCAGCGTTTCCGGCGAAAACGGCAGGGGATCACCCCGCAGGTGAGCCTTGAGCTGAAAATGGGTGAGCAGGTCGGTGTAGCGGCGAATGGGGGAAGTGGCCTGGGTGTATGTATCCAGCCCCAGCCCTGCATGACGCAAAGGCGTAATGTTCATCTCGCTGCGGGGCATACAGCGGCGGATAGCCGAATAGCGCACCGGGCCAGCGGGTAGCAGCAGCAGCTCATCGTCGGGGGGGAGTTCGGGTTGGGTCTGACCCCGAAAGGGGAGGGCCAGCCCGTGCTGTTCGCCATAGCGCCCAGCGACCTCTCCAGTGAGAATCATCATTTCTGCCACCATCTGGCGAGAAATCGAGTCTTCCAGGACGTTAATGGTGATTTCGTCGTCCTGCACCTTGATCGAGGCTTCGGGCATGTGAATACTGATCGCCCCCTGGGACTGCCGCCACTCCTGACGCACCTTTGACCAGTGGGCGATCGCCTCCAGCTCTGGCTCAGCCTGCACGCCCAGTTGGAGAATCTCGTCCACATCCTCATAGGTGAGGCGATAGGTGGGCTTGATCAGCGTGGGGTGAATGGTGTACT
>JAYKGU010000104.1:0-8485 GCA_035285585.1 Synechococcales cyanobacterium | reverse complement strand
GGTTGGTTTGCCAACCAAGGCTGGAAGCGGTCTTGATGGAGGCATAGCAATGGTGTCAACAAACTGCGAGCAAGTAAGCGCGTCTGAAAGCAGGCTGGCTCAACCACCCTTAGAGCGGTTCTCCATTCAGCCCAAACCAGTTGGCCAGATAGGGATGATCGCCCGAAAAGCCAGCTCAAGTTTGGGAACCCCCCGAATTCTATTCGGGGGAGGCTTCAGAGTAGAACCACCTGGTTTGTAGCGGCGGCCCGCCGGGTAGCATCGGCCACCTGGAGGGCATAGATGCTCTGGGACGGGGTGGTGTAGAGGGGGGTGCCCTGGGTGAGGCAGTCCAGCACCATGGTAGTGTCCTGGGCAAACAGCCCGCGTCGGCTGCCCACGGTGAGCGATCGCCGCCCCTCTGGCAAGACCAGTTCTCCACCATCGGGGTCTACCCGCACCAGGCCCAAACTGCCGTGCACTTCAAAGCGGCGCTCCGATCGCCAGATTGCCTCGCCCTTGCCATAGATCAAGTCGGCAATCAGGCCGCTGGTAAAGCGCAACTGGGCCGAACAGAGGCAGGCGACGTAGGGCAGCGGGCGGTCTGGGTCGCTGTGCAGAGTGCCGTCCGCCAGTTGAAAGCGACTCTGGCAGGTTACGGCGGCCACCCTGCCAAACAAATCTACTAGCCGGTGGATGCGGGACAGGGCACCCACCAGGGGAAAGCCAAAAAGCTGGGGATGGTAGGTCCACTTGGCGGGGGCTGGGCGCTGGGCGCTGGTGCTGTCGTAGCGCACGTAGAACGGGGTGCCAATGTGGGGGAGGGCGTCCACAAGGGTTTGGTGGATGCCGCTGAGCTGGTCAATATGTTCGATATGAAGGAGACGCTGACGCGCCTTAGCAAGGGCCAGCAAACCCTCAGCCTCGGCCACTTCCAGGGTGAGGGGGTATTCTACCACTATATGCTTGTTTGCCTCTAGAGCGGCACGGGCGATCGCCCCGTGATCGCGGTTAATGGTGGCAATGATGACCAGGTCCAGGTCAGGGCGAATCACCAGGTCTTGCCAGGTGGCGATCGCCTCGGCCTGATAGGTTTGGCAAAAGGCCGCTGTTTTCTCGGCATCATGGCCAACAACGGCAACGAGGTGTGATCGGGCATCGGCAACCAGGGTTTCGGCACGCAGGCGGGCTGCATATCCAGTGCCAATGAGTCCTACCCGCAAGAGGGATAACCGCTCGGGCATTTTGATCCTTCCGCTGCGGAATAAAGGCCACGATTTTGCTATTATGCCAGATTGGTTAAAAGAACCTGCAACCACAGGTTAGCTTCCTATGGAATTGGGCATAATCCTTGAAATATCGCATATATTCTGGTCAGAATAACTGTTATTTATCAAACCGATAATGGGTTCTGATTAGTTTTGCCCAAATTGGTTAGAAGAATGTATCAAAAATCCCTGGGGCGTCGGCAACACCCCCATTATAGGGGCAGCTATCCCCGTAGCAGCAATGGTTTAAGGCTACTTTAACCAACACCAATCAAACCCTCCTTCTCCTATCGATAAGTAATCTAGGGATAACCATGGGAGATTGATTACTAATCCCATTCATCTCAGGCTTTGATCGGAGTTGCAAAGCTTAAGTTTTCCTTTACTATCAAGGATAGTGAGCAAGGCCGAGACGCAAGTCCTCATGTCTTGACCTCTGTGGGATTTGTGATTGGTATGCTCAACCTGTACTAGCATTTTGATGATTAATTTGAGAGGACTGCCGCATGGCAACTTACAAAGTTACTTTGGTCAACGAAGCTGAAGGTCTCAATACCACCATCGACGTGGATGACGATACATATATCCTGGATGCAGCCGAAGAGCAGGGGATTGAGCTGCCCTACTCCTGCCGTGCGGGTGCTTGCTCTACTTGTGCTGGCAAGATGATGGAAGGAACGGTTGACCAGTCTGACCAGTCTTTCCTGGATGATGACCAGATTGCAGCTGGCTACGTTCTGACCTGTGTGGCTTATCCCACCTCCGACTGTAAAATCATGACGCACCAGGAAGAAGAACTCTACTAAGCGTCTGCCTGATTTCTCTCATTGAGACTTATCGAGACTTGTTGGTTTTGGGGGCAAATGCCCCCTTTTTTTGCCTGGCCTACGGGCTTAGGTACTTAGAGCGATCGCTTCACCACCAGCGGCTCGCCCGGCTGGAGCTGCTTCACCTTTTCCGTGAGATCGAGCCACGGCTGAAGCTGGCCCATTTGAAAGGTGCGGCTCATCACCACATAGATGGAGGTTTGGTCGCCCCCCAGAGCGATCGCCACCACCGACTCCCACCGATCTGAGCGCAGTTCATCGGTAATCTGCCACTGGCCCTCTCGCCACTGCAAGGAGCGGATGAAGGTGAAGGGAGCCTTGGTCTTGCCGGTAATCAATACCTTTTGCAGGAGCTTGCGGATCAGGTTTGGGAAAAAGCGCCCAACCGTCAGCATCACCACCCGCAGCAGCAGCAGGTTCAGAGGGGTCATTTGCTTTTGCTTGGCCCAGCCCAGCTGGCCGCGAATTAGAATTTCCTCCTCCCCCGTCTGGACGTCGTAGCGATCCACCAGGTGCCCCACGGCGTTTTTGAGCGATCGCCCCGACCGCACCAGCACCGAAAACTGAGTATCCGAGGCAATCAGGCGATCGCCCCGAAAGAGCTTAAACGCCCCCCCTTTGTTGAGGGCCAGATAGAGCGTGGTGTCTTCCCGCCGGTCAATCAAAATCCGGGCGGCGGGCAGCCAGAGGCGATCCCGTGGTAGGGGCGGCAGGGGCGGGCGATCGGGAACAAAGTCGCGCCAGGCCAGGAGGTAACTCCAGGTGTGATGTCCAATGATGTGGTCGTCGGCGTAGCAGGCCCCCCGGTCGTTTGCCAGCCCAACCAGGATGCGATCGTTAATGGCCAGGGCGGCAGGCAACCAGCGACCAATGAGTTCAAACCCGTGGGGAAAGAAGTTGTAGGTATTGCGGCTGGTATATTCGCCGCCGTAGGAGCCATCGGGGTGAACAAAGTGGCTGGCCAGGGTAACACCGCGGGCGATCGCCTCTTGCAACCGTGGGTCGGGATGGTATTCATAAAGGCTGGCCAAACACCCCAGGGTGAGGGTATGGTAGCCCGGATCACAGCCTTCATACTCCTGGAACCACCCCTCTGGATTTTGCCAGGACAGCACCCGCTCCAGACGTTCGTCCCGAGCCTGCTCCCAGCGATCGCTCTGCAATAGTTGCCCTACCCGCTCCAGACACAGGGCAATCAGGGCCTGGTGGTTGGTGAGCTGCCCGCTTTCATGGTGGTGGGCCAGCCAATCGGCCCGTGTCGCAAAAAAGCGAAGTAGGGTGGGATCTGCCAGCCCCAGCAGAGTGTAGCTCTCCACACAGGCCAGCAGGGAGAAGGCCGCTGCGCCGCTGGCCCGCTCAAAGGGAAAGTAATCATCGCAGGAGCCATCGGGGTGGGCGCTGTGGGCGGCGTAGTGGATACCGGCTGCCACCCAATCCCGCAGGGCAGGTTCTTGGTAGAAAGGATTATCAGCAATCGGCAGGGCATAGACCAGGGCCAGGGGCAGCACAAACTCCTGGGCCATGCCGCTGGGAAAGTCGATGATTTTGTACTGCCAGAAGTTGCGGTCAAAGCAGCCGTAGGTAGGGCTGTGGCGGTTGCGGTCTTGCAGGGTGAGGATCTTGGGAATTTGGGCGATCGCCACCTGCGCAAATACATCTCGCATATTTCGGAGAACCGATGCAGGGTCAGGACTTGCCGCCGTAGTAGAAAGCAATTTCCTTGTCTTTCAATGGGGCAAAGTCAGCATCCAAAAGCATCTGGTTGAGTTCCTCCTGGGGAATGTGCTTCGCTCCGATGCGGACAATGCGCGATCGCATGGTATTGCTGACACCGCTGCGCTGACGATTCGCTTCCAGGGCCATCACCTGGTTATAGAGGTCGAGCTTGGCCGGGGGAATAGGAGAGCCGTCGAAATCAATGCCCTGGGCGATCGCGACATCAACGGCATCGGCTCCGGTGGTGGGTTGGGAAGGGGTGCTCATGGGATACACAACTACAGCAAAGTGAATTAGGGAGGCGACTGTATTGTACTGGCCAGCGTGATCCCACCGCAATCAAAACGCTAAGTACACGGTCATCAATAAAGCCAGTAGTGTGCACCCCGGCGGGGGCGCACACCACCATAGCGACGTTTATTTATAGCTACCTACTTACCAAGAACCCACGGAAGACGGGCAACACCCCTGGCCTTCTCAGCTCTCTTCCTCACCCTCTTCCTCAATATCATCAGGCTCATCGCCGGATTCATCAGCAGGTTCGTCACCGGATGCATCCGTGACTTCAGCGTCTGCTGCCGCCTCAACTTCAGCATCGGGTTCAGCATCGGATTCGGGATCGGGTTCAGCATCGGATTCGGGATCGGGGGCGATCGCCTCACCATCCACAGCCGCCTCTGCACCCTCCTCATCCCCTTCTTCAGATGCAGAATCTTCAGAAGCCTCAGCACCGTCTTCGGTACCGGATTCCTCCTCAGCATCTGCCGACAGTTCAGACTCATCCGCGGCCTCCGGCCCCTCTGCATCTTCTGTTTCAGGTGCGGTAGCCACCGTTTCATCCCCAGCTTCTACCGAATCCTCATCCTCAGATCCAGCCGCATCCGCCTCAGCAACCGCCGCCATCTCAGCAGGCTCCTCAGCTACGGATTCTTCCTCAGCAGGTTCTTCCTCTGTAACATCTGCGACATCTGCGACATCTGCGACATCTGCGGATTCTTCCTCTACCGCTTCCTCATCTACGATATCGGCGGATTCTTCCTCCCCTGCCTCCTCCTCTGGGGCCTCAGTTACCGTCGTCGCTGCTACAGCCACCTCATCCGGTTCTTCCTCAGCAGGAGCGTCATCAGCTTCCACCGGGCCAGATTCTGCCAGCTCTTCTGACGCCTCTACGTCGGCAGTATCCGCAGCAATTTCGGCCTGGGTAGTCGTCTCAGCAACGGAGATCTCAGTGCCCTCGACCTCGGCGGCAGCTTCCTCCACTGCTTCGTCCGGCACTTCCAGCGCCTCTGGCTCGGCAGTGGGCGCGTCCTCAGCAGGCGGCAGAGTAGGGGCGTCATCAACCCGTGGCTCAGCCTTAGCAGCGGGAGGAGATGCGGGGGGCGGGGCCTTTGGGGCAACCGGAGGAGCTGCCGCAACTGGCGGGGCGTTTAGTGCCTCGATCAAGAGCGGCACCTTACCCTGGGCAACCACTTGCCGTACCACACCGCTGTCTAGGCTGGTGCGGCCTAGCTGCTTGGAATACTCAGCGATCGCCAGCCCCAGCGCCTCTCCCAATTCAACCGCTGCTTCTCGTGAGGTAATCACCCCCTCACTAATCTGGCTGAGAACGTGATCCAGCTCCTTATTACCCTTGCGGGAGGACGGATTGATACCCTTTTCGGCGATGACGCGCTTGGCGTTCATACGAATTGTTTTTTCGGCCTGCCTGCGGCTTATGGGAGACTGACCAGCCTGAGTCATTCCATCCTCTCCTTCAGGGATTACTGGGAAATAGCTAAGGGAAGCACGGGATTAATAAAGATCGAGGACGGCAGCATTTCTTAACCAGAAATTAGTCACGCCTCGCCTTGTCTAGGCTAGGCCATCGAGCCGCCATTTCCCTGTTGTCCTGAATACATTGGCAGGTCTGATTTGTCGGATGGGGAGTTGTCCTCTGGTTGTCCCCTGGTTGTCCCCAGATTGTCCCCAGATTGTCCACATGTAGCGATCGCCAGGAGGACTGGCCCCAGATATGGACATTACCTGGGGAAGCTGTTATCTTACAGAAATACCAATGGGTTGATTTGATCGGATGAATCGCCCTAGTATCAAGGGGTGCGATCGCTCCTATACTCACCATTTGCCGCGTGAACAACCCACGCAGCAGCTTTGCCCAAAGTAAAAGCATCAAGGCGAGAAACTCTCCTTGATGCCGTTGAACAGTAAGCATTGAAGATCTACCGAGAGTATAGGGGTGATCTGCCCTTGGATGTTGTCAGGGCGAACACACCTTAACGTACCTTGACGTATTCTCCCGTTTCCTAAAGCGTTTCCTAAAAAGGGATTCTGGGGTCAAATAGCAATTGCAGGTACCGCCTGGAGTCAACCCAGCAGAATAATGAGCAGCAGCAGCCCCACCATTGGTAGGGTGGATTCGAGCATTAGGCGAGGGGTAAAGTCGTTAGTGGAGGAAAGCTGGGTGGAGGAAAGTTGGGTGTAGGGAGGTTTGGCTTGCATGATGAATGTCCTCCAGAGTGGGGTATTCAGGTGATGACATCTTTAGATTAATCTCCTTCCACTAATGAATCAGGCGGGGTGGGCTAGTTTATGAAGCGGCCCCTGGAAAGCCAGCCCCCACCTCCTGAGGAGCCATTTCCAGACCAGACGCTCAAATTTTTTCCAGCACCCCCGATCGCCTCAACTCTTCGGGAGTGCGGCTGCCGGTGCAAAACAGCACCGTCGCCAGTTCGGCAATCAGCGTGTCGGCCAATTCGTAGACCGCCTCCTCCGAGTCGGCAGCAGCCTGCAGAAACGGAAACGCCAACCCGGCCAGGTCAGCCCCCAGGGCGATCGCCGTAGCCGCATCCAGCCCATTGCGCAGTCCCCCCGAAGCAATCAGGGGCACCTGGGGGGCGACCCGACGAATCTGGGTGATACAGTCTGCCGTGGGAATGCCCCAGTTGCCAAAGGTTTTACCCAGTCGCCGCTGTTTGGCATCCCTGGCCCGCTCGCTTTCCACCCTGGCCCAGGAAGTGCCCCCGGCCCCGGCCACATCGATGGCGCTGACGCCCGCCTCCAGCAGCCGGGTGGCCACTGCCGCCGAAATCCCATTGCCCACTTCTTTGGCAATCACCGGCACCTCCAGCCGCCGACAGAGCTGGTCAATTTTGGCCAGCAGCCCTCGGAAGTTGGTATCGCCATTGCTCTGGACGCATTCCTGAAGCGGGTTGATGTGCAGCACCAGGGCATCGGCCTGGAGCCAGTGGATGACCCGCAGGCATTCGTCGATGCCGTAGTCGTAATTGAGCTGGACGGCTCCCAGATTGGCGAAGAGGAGGATATCGGGGGCGAGCGATCGCACCGCAAACGTAGACACCACCTCCGGATTCTCAATCGCCACCCGCTGGGAGCCTACCCCCATGGCAATCCGATAGTGCTGGGCTACTTCTGCCAGCCGCTGGTTAATCTGCTTGGCCTGCTCGGTGCCGCCAGTCATAGAAGAGATGAGCAGGGGGGCACCCAGGGATTTCCCTAAAAAGCTGGTTGTGAGATCCAGATCCTGCCAGTCCAGTTCGGGCAGACAGCAGTGGGTAAACCGATATCGCTCCAGCCCCGTCGTGGTTTGGTGAAACTGCACATCCTCATCCAGGCAGATACGGATGTGGTCAGCTTTGCGCGTTTGGGTCAAAGCTGCCTCTTCGCGGGTGGTCTTGCCAGCGGCGGCATTGGGGTCATTCAGCAGGGAGTCTGTAGGCGCAATCACGGTGTTTATCCTAAATTTGTCTGTTTAGACACTTACCATCCATAGCAAATCTGGTGATCGAAGTCACGCTGCCCCATCTCCACGGGACGGTTCTGGCGATCGGGGCCGGGTAATCAGTTCCACACCGTCCCGTCCGTCCACATCGTGCAGATAGACTTTGACCTGCTCCTCCTGCGCGGTCGGCAGCAGCTTGCCTGTAAAGTCGGGGTGGATGGGCAGTTCGCGATGGCCCCGATCCACCAGCACTGCCAGTCGGATGGTTTCTGGTCGGCCATAGTCATTAACCGCGTTGAGGGCAGCCCGTACGGTTCGGCCCTTAAAAATGACATCATCCACCAGCACCAGATACTTACCAGCAAGCTTAAAGGGAATTTTCGTCTTGGCTGGGGTGCGCAGCTTGATCTTGTCCAAATCGTCCCGATAGAAGGTGATGTCCAGCGCCCCCACGGGAACCCGCACCTGCTCCAGCGCCTCGATCTGCCCTGCTAGAATCCGCGCCAGGGGCACTCCCCGCGTGTGAATGCCCAGCAGCGCCAGCTTGGAGAGATCGCCTGCCTGCTCCACAATTTCGGAGGCGAGGCGGGTGAGGGTGCGGCGCAGCTCGTCGGGGGAGAGGATTTCGATGGTTTCGGAGGACATGGGGGAGGGGGGAGAGAGAAGGCAGAAGGCAGAAGGCAGAAGGGAGAAAAGGCAGAAGGTAGAAGGCAGAAGGGAGAAGGTAGAAGGCAGAAAAGAGAGGGAGGGGTGGGGTGGTTTAGGTGGGGGGTGTCCAGGTTTTGAGGATCTGGCCGCGTAGGGTTTGACCGAGCCAGGGGGTGTTAGTGGCGGGGGACTTGAGGAAGGCGGGGGTGGCGGGCCAGGTAGCCTGGGGGTCGAAGAGGGTGAGTTCGGCGGGCTGTTGGGGGATGGGGGCGGGGGGCGTTTGTCCGAGAATTTGGGCGGGGCGGGTGCTG
>JAYKGU010000103.1:0-10841 GCA_035285585.1 Synechococcales cyanobacterium | reverse complement strand
GCTTGTCACTTTGGGCTTCGCTCCCCAGTGCTGCCTGCCGGTTTGCGCCCCCGCCCCTCAAATTGCCTGGACCTTTGCCCCGTATGCTGGCGATCGCCCGCCTCGAGTAGGCCATGCCTGCCTACTTCTATCTACTTCTACAAAACCTCTATGACTAAAGCTTTGTCTCCTGCCTACGTTGATCAGCTCCAGCATTGTCTGAAACTCGTTCAGAATTCTCAAACCCAGGATGCGGCACACCGGGAGTTTGAGCGCCTCCACCAGGCAGTTTCGGCAGAGACCCCCGACGCGGCCCAACTGCTGGCGATCATGTGGGATGAGCTGGTCTCCAGCCGCCGTTCGGCAATGTTTTGGGAAGAACTCTGCAATGTTGAGAAGCAGCTCACTGATCGCATGGCCGAAAGCCATCTGCGGCTGCGGCAAAACTACCTGCGGCTGATGCAGGAGCAGTGAAATTCTTCGGCATCGACCTGGGCTGGTCGTCAGGGGCCAGCGGCCTGTGTTGTCTGAATTGGGTGGAAAATAGGCTGGCCCTGGTGAATTTGGAACGGCTGACGGCGATCGCCGATATTCTCCAGTGGCTCGATCAGCATCTAACGGCTGGTGAATCCGCTGTCGTCGCGGTAGATGCACCGACGCTGATTCCCAATGCTTCGGGAATGCGCCTGCCCGACCGGCTTGCTCACCAGTATTTCAGCCGCTACCACGCAGGCTGTTACCCCGCCAACCTGGGTCGCCCGTTTGCAGAACGCACCGTCGGCTTTGGCCTCAGTCTAGAAGCCAGGGGGTTCATCCATGCCCCCCATCTCAGCGCCCCCCAGCCGGAGGGGCGCTATCAGCTTGAGGTCTTTCCCCATGCTGCCGCCATCCACCTTTTTCAGCTCGATCGCATCCTCAAGTACAAAAAAGGCCGAGTCGCCGAGCGGCGCAATGAACTTTCCCGGTTCCGCCACCTGCTGCTGCAGAGCCTGCCCCAGATTGAGCCGACTCTGCCCCTGTTAGACGAGCCACCCAGAACCGACCTCCCCCCTATTCCCGCTGGAGGAACGGAACTCAAGGCCGTGGAAGACCAGCTCGACAGCCTTCTCTGTGCCTACACCGCCGCCCACTGGTGGTACTGGGGGAGCGATCGCAACTGGGTTTTGGGCGATCGCACCTCAGGCTACATCGTTGTCCCCACGCCTTTTGGACGCTTGGGAACCGCTTGAGCATGGTGCATCTGCCAGCTTACGCCCACAGAATTAACCCCGGCTCGTAAGCGCTACTGAGGTAATCGTGCTTGGGCAGCACCCGCAGCGACAGCCCCTGCAGACCGCTGGAGGAATAGGCGATGTTGGCGGTGTAAATGCTGGCCCCATCCCCTGCTGGAGACTCTTCCTGGTGCTCCATAATTACCGACTCGCCGTTAGCGATTTCTCCGTCTGCGTTGACAGTGCCCTTATACAGCTCTACCTGCACATCGGTGGGGCCGAGTGCCCCCAGACTGATACTAACTTTCACCGGCATAATCTGGTTAACGTGAATATCTGACGGCTCAGCCACATCGATGTCATTAATGCGGATGTCGTACCAGTGCTCAAACAGTCGGGTTTTCCACTGGGCCAATTCTCGGGCTGGCTCGCAGCCAGCGGTGGTCATGACACGGTAGCGATCGCTCGCCGGAAAATAAGCCCGCTGCGCATACTCTGCCAGCATCCGCGCCGTGTTAAACCGGGGCAGGTTGAGGCGAATGGCCTCCTTCATTTTGGCGATCCAGCCCCGCGGCAGCCCCTCCTCATCCCGGTTATAAAACAGCGGCACCACCTCCTGCTCCAGCAGGTCATACAGGGCGTTGGCTTCTACATCGTCCTGGTAGTCGGGGTCGTCATAGTCTTCGCCGTAGCCGATGGGCCAGCCCGTCCGCACGTAGTCGGCCTCATTCCACCAGCCATCCAAAACGCTCAGGTTGGGCAGGCCGTTCATCGCTGCCTTCATGCCGCTGGTGCCCGATGCCTCCCTGGGTCGGCGGGGCGTGTTGAGCCAGACGTCGCATCCGGCCACCATGGTGCGGGCCACATGAATGTCGTAATTAGGCAGGAAGACCACATTGTGGGTCATTCCCTCTTCCCGGATAAAGTGAACGATGTGGCGGATCAGCTCTTTTCCGGGAATGTCTTTAGGATGGGCCTTACCAGCGATGACGAACTGCACCGGGCGCTGGCCGCCCGATTCGGTGGCCCGTAAAATTTGCTTGATGCGATCGAGATCTCGCATAAACAGGGTCGCCCGCTTGTACGTGGCAAATCGGCGGGCAAAGCCAATGGTGAGAACGGATGGGTCAAGTACGTCCTGGGCCTCCACCAGCTCACCGGGTGAGGCTCCCCGCTCCCGCAATTTTTTCTGCAGCCAGTCCCGCACAAATACCACCAGCTCGGCCCGCTGCCGCTCGTGGTTGCGCCACAGTTCTTCATCGGGAATCGACTTGACCCGCTCCCAACTGGGGTGATCGGTTGGAGCATAGGCCCAATCTGGCCCCAGATAGCGCTCGTAGAGATCCTGGGTGGACTTGGCAACACAGCTAAAGGCGTGGACGCCGTTGGTGATGGAGGTAACGGGAACCTCACTCAGAGGCACGTTAGGCCACAGCCCCTGGAACATGGTCCGCGAAACAGCTCCATGGAGCTGGCTCACCCCGTTGACAAAGGTGGCCATCTTGATCGCCAGAATGGCCATGCTGAAGGGCGCAGCCAGGTCACCGGGGTTTTCTCGCCCGAGGGAAAGGAACTCTTCCCGCGACAGGCCAAATTTTTCGCTGTAGCGCCCCAGATAGTACATCACCTTATCCGGCGGGAAGAGGTCGATCCCAGCGGGTACGGGGGTATGGGTAGTGAAGATTTGGCTGGACTGGGCCACCTGACGGGCCTGTGTGAAGGAGAGGTGTTGTTCTTCAACCATCACCCGAATCCGCTCCAGCGCCAGAAAGGCGGAGTGGCCCTCATTCATGTGGTAAGCCGTGGGGGTTAGCCCTAGCGCCCGGAGCATTTTGACGCCGCCAATGCCCAGCATAATTTCCTGGTGAATCCTCAGGTCGATGTCGCCCCCATAGAGTTGGTCAGTGATGTCCTGGTCATACTGACTGTTGGGTTCGATATTGGTATCCAGCATGTAGAGGGGGACGGTACCCACCTGCACCCGCCAGACCCTGGCATATACGGTACGCCCAGGATAGTCAACGGCGATGCGCAGCTCAGAGCCATCTGGGTTTAGCTCCAGGTGGACGGGCATGTTATAGAAGTCGTTGATCGGGTAGCGCTCTTGCTGCCAGCCATCGGCATTGAGGTACTGGGCGAAGTAGCCTTCCTGGTACAGCAGGCCCACCCCCACCAGGGGCAGCCCCAGATCGCTGGCTGACTTGAGGTGATCGCCCGCCAGTACCCCCAGACCGCCCGAATAAATGGGCAGGCAGGAGGTTAGCCCAAACTCCGCAGAGAAATAGGCGTAGCAGTCTTGCGTTTTGGAAGTGGTAAGGTCGGCAGACGAGGACGTGGCGGCGGGCTTGAGGCGATGCTTTTTGTACCAGGTGCGCTCTTGTAAATAGCTGTCGAGTTGGCGCACGGCCCGATCCATGTGGGCCAGGAACCCCTCATTTTCGGCAACTTCATGGAGACGCTCCTGACTGATGTTGCCCAGCATGAGCACTGGGTTGTAGCGGCTCGACTCCCAAAGGTCACGATCCAGGCGACGGAACAGGTCAGTGGCTTCATAGTTCCAATCCCAGTGGAGGTTGTAGGCCAAGCGACGCAACGGCTCAAGCTGGGGAGGGAGTGCGGGGGAGACATTGAAGGTGCGGATAGGCTTCATGCTTGATGGTCTCTTCTTTAATTATCTCGACAACATCAGAGGGGCGTCTTTTGCCCATTGTCTACCCTACTGCCAGAAAGCTCGCTTTGCTTAATAGTGTTTTTCTGTTAGGGAATTTTGGGTACTCTGTGGGAACTCTTTGAAGAGGGGAGTAGATACGCGCGATCGCCCCACGGTTTGTAAAAAATCTTAAGGAAATATGGATAAATGAGAAAACAATCTGACAAAGATTAAAAAATAAATTAGGAGAGAGTAGGGGTTTTTCAATCGATCCCCCTAAAAAGGTCAGGGATTTAGAGGGCTGGTTTTGTGCGGCAGGATGCAGTTATCTCTCTGATGATTGCCCTATCCTGATTCGCGTATCTTTAGGCAACTATCGAGAATCAGCATTGCGGCCTATGCCCAAAGGGGTATCCTAACCTCTCTCATAAATGTTACAGTTGTTTACACAGACAACCCACTATGTAAATGTTTGGTAAACCGGCTCCGAGTCTGGAAGGTGCATCGTCCCCACTCAGGGGGTGTTGTCGTGGCCAATTGCCTGGGATTTATCCCTGTGCAGATCTTCGCGTAAACCTTAATGTCTGGTTGTCTTCCTGTTTTAGCGAGATGACAGCCAGTTGCAGGGCGATCGCACCTGACTAGGTTCTGGCAGCCTGCTTTAAGCGCCTATCCGAAAGCTCGTCAGAGTTTTTGCAATCCAAAACTTCTAACGGGATTTTCAGGCAGGTGCTAAGCCAGCGACCGGGCGGTCAGCGTCCACTTCAAGCCCGCCACGGCCTGACAGGCTTAACGACTGGTTGGCCATCACCCGCCCATTCGATGGCTGAGGGGCGGTGCTGATTTAGTTTCATCTCTGTTTCGACTCAATACAGTTCAGCGCTTATGAAGACAGCTCAAACGTCCTCAACTGACTTGGTGCGCTCCTATTTGCGGGAGATTGGCCGCGTTCCGCTGCTCACCCATGAGCAGGAAATTATTTACGGCAAGCAGGTGCAGCGACTCAACCGCCTGTACCAGATTCGACAGGGGTTGTTCGACGAGTTAGGCAAAGAACCCGCCCTTGATGCCTGGGCAAAGCAGGCCGAGCTGACGGTCGAAGAGTTGGAAAAGGCGATCGCCGAAGGGTCTGCTGCCAAGCGCAAAATGGTGGAAGCTAACCTGCGCCTGGTGGTTTCGGTGGCTAAGAAGTACATCAAGCGCAATGTTGACCTGCTCGACCTTATCCAGGAGGGCACAATTGGTATGCAGCGGGGAGTTGAGAAGTTCGACCCTTCCAAGGGCTACCGCTTTTCTACCTATGCCTACTGGTGGATTCGTCAGGCCATTACCCGCGCGATCGCCGAAAAGGGCCGCACAATTCGCCTCCCCATCCATATCACCGAAAAGCTGAACAAGATTAAGAAGGTGCAGCGACAGTTAGCCCAAACCCTGGGCCGATCGGCTACTGTCACCGAAATTGCCGACGAGCTAAAGCTGACGCCCAAGCAGGTTCGAGAATACCTGGAGCGATCGCGCCTGCCCCTTTCCCTCGATCTGCGAGTGGGCGACAACCAGGACACCGAACTGGGGGAACTGCTCGAAGACGAGAACTCTTCCCCAGAAGACTACGCCGCCCAGTCATCCCTGCGCTCGGAACTGGAAAACCTGATGGCTGACCTTACCCCCCAGCAGCGCGAAGTCCTCTCGCTGCGGTTTGGTCTGCAGGATGGGCAAACCCTCACCCTCGCCAAAATCGGAGCGATGCTCAACATCAGCCGGGAGCGGGTGCGGCAAATTGAGCGGGAAGCCCTGACCAAGCTACGCAAACGCCAGCCAGACATGCGGGCTTATCTGGCGAGCTAGCGGATCGGTGGGTTCTGGCCGTTGACGGCTAATCGTCAGGGAATTGCCAGCAGGCGATCGCCTCCACATCACGACTACCGCAGCTACAGGGAGTGGGTGCCGATGCAACCCACTCCTTTTGGCATTGGCGGCAGTGGCAGAAAACATTGTACTGGTTGGCAGCAGTTAACCTTAGTCGCCACGCCTGCCGCTCCGCTGGACTCAGGTAGGATGGAATATCTGTATCTGCCATGACAAAACCTCCTATTAGCGACACCCTAAGCTGTCACGGGTGGCTACACCAGTAGCGGGATTAGTCCCCACCGCCCGCTGGCAGAGCTGCTTGATTTCGTAGCGATCGACGATGGCATCGGTAAAATCAGCCCCTGTAATATCCACGTCGTCAAAGCTTGTTCTGGAAATCGTAGCTCCCACCAGGATGGCGTTACGCAAATTTGCCCCCACCCAGAAGACTCGATCCGCCAGCGCCCCCGTCAGATTTGCCCCTGAGAGATTGGCGTTGAGCAGCACCCCTTTGGTGAGGATTGCGTTAGTCAAATCAGCGTCATGGAGGTCAATGTTGCGCATTTCTGCGGAAACGAAGGACTTGCCCGTCAGATCCGCGCCGGAAAAGTCTTGATTATTGAGGTTGGCATTGTTGTAGCTGACGGTGTCGATGGCGGCGATCGCTGGCCCCGCACTCAGCACCAGCCAAAGCCCCATCAGGAATATCACCAGGAGGATGCCCAAAAGGCGTCTTAACAGATTTTTCACTGATATGTTTAAAGAAATTGTCATGCCCCTACCCCCGGTGTACCCAAAGTAACCCGTACTTAAACCGGTCCATTTCTTTAATCATGGCAAATGATTAGCACAGTGCGAACAAGGTAGGTCATAATAAACGAGTTCTTACGTGTTGAACGTGTGGGGTACTTTGTACTTATGAGGATGTTTCCAATTAAAGAAATGTTGCGGTCAAAACTTGCGCTTCCACTAGCCATTCCGACGGCCCTGCTGAGTATTAGTTTGAGTACGGCGATCGCCAGCGCTCAAACAGTTGGATCCCAAACCTCAATGTACAACCCCATCCAGCTTCCTGCTAGCGATGAGGTGACCGACGTTCTCTCAGAAAAAGACATTCCCACCGGCTTTGGCGGTTTTGCCAGAGACTATGTCATCAACCTGGAAGAAGGAGATTACATTGTCATCGATCTCATCTCCGACGAATTTGATACCATCATCACCTTGCTCGCACCGGATGGTTCCACTTTCGGCGAAAACGATGACGGCCCTGACGGTACAACTAATTCCATGCTGTTTGCCCGCATTACAGAATCAGGGCGCTACATCATGCGCGTCACTCCTTATGCAGGCCAGGGGTCTGGTACCTTTAACCTAAAGTTAACCCGCCTCCGCCCCATCTAATGCTCTGTCAGGTTTAGTTTGTAGATTAAGGTTCATCCCAATCCGCCTGGCTAAAAGTTGGAAGATTGCTGGCGGAGTCTGAGTCTTCAGCTCCGCCCCTTCGCATAGAGATTTTTTGTAAGCTGGGTCAGTTAGAGGCAATCTGTGATCACTAAATTAATCAGCCCCATCCCTTGTCAAACCTTTCTAGATTTGATAGCTTAGATAAGCCCGAAATTTTTCGGCAACTTCCACTCCCTTCGCCGGGATAGCTCAGTTGGTAGAGCAGAGGACTGAAAATCCTCGTGTCCCCAGTTCAAGTCTGGGTCCTGGCATCACTCAAACCAAGCCACAGTTTAAGTTACGGCTACATTCCAGCCTAATGGCCGTTTCCTAGATCAGCTTCTAATGTGCTCGATTATGGGCTATTTTATAGATCAAGATTAGATCTAGGGGGTCCAGGGTGGATCCGTTAGATGAGATTAACGCATGGCTGAAGACCGCTAATGTTGGGGTTACCATGCTCCTGCGGGGCAGCGGTTAGCGATCAGAGGCACGCTGCCGCCTAAACCTGGCAGCGATAAGACTAAGCCCCAGCCGCACTCGCGAGCGCTACTGCAAAGCCATGATCAAGCTGGCTAAGTTCGCTAACCTAGGCGCTGATCTAATTGCTGATCTAGAAGACTTCACGGGGAACTACTCCAAGAATTCGCCATCTCCCCGAAACTTGCCCAGTGATGAAGATATTGCCGCACTGCGGGAGAACTTCAAGAACCAGAGCTGGCGCTGGGTGTACGGTATACTAGCCACCTACGGACTTGAGACCCCACGAGGTTTTCTACCTGGACATGGAGAGCCTACAGGCAGCTCCGAGAACATCGCTATCACGGGCTGTAAGACGCTCCCTGGACACCAAAGTGCGATCGCCATCTTTGGTAAGGTGCGTAGGCAACAGAAGCCAATTTAACCCAACACTACCCATGTGAGTACTGCTCATCGCCTGGGAGACCGTACAGACTGGAACAGTAGGGGCACTGCCAAGCAATTGTTCACTCCCGTAGGTAGCAGCCTGCGGAGTCTACCTCACGTCTGTACAAACCCTGGTCTTCAGGTAGGAGCACATATGGCAGGTATTACCAATAACTCAGGCCGCACTGTCTCCAAGGACGGTGTGGACCCCAAGCTATCCAGTACGCAGGGTATCAACGTAAGTCGGGACACTTTTCCAAGAATAGAATTCAGGAGTCAGGAGCCAGAAGTCAGCCCTCTCCTGAATTCTGACTCCTGGATTCCGACTCCTGTCCAACCAGGATCTTCCGCCTTAAGTTGATACCCCAGTACGCATAAGCCTAAGTCTGCTGAAGTTAAGCCCGTAGAGGAGCCTCAGGCAGGGCCGATCGCACGGGGTAAGGAGAGCTGGGCATGGCTGGCGATCGCCTCTCTCTCCACGGCTGCGGTCATCGCTACCTTCACCCTGGGGAGTTGGAGCTTTGCCAGCCGTAAGGCCAATGAGTGGGGCCACCACCTGAAATACTACTCCCAGATCCAGCCTGAGCAGACTGCTGAGGCTGCTGAGGTTGGGGAGCTGCGTCCAGACCTGGATGTCTACCTGAATGAGTTTGGTGAGGCAACGCCTGCCCAGAAGCAGCGCTTGAAGGAGCAGCTACAGACGACAGCGGCGCGTGCGAAGACCCACCTGCGGGCCACCAGAGACATGTATGTCTGGTCGAGCGTGATTGTCTCGGTGGCGTCTTTTGCCTCAGTTGTGACCGGGATCTGCTTGCTGCACATTACCAGGAGGGGGTGGGATAACTCCAGTCCTACTGTGCTGGGGATTTTTGTGGTTAGCCTGGGCAGCTTCGTCTTCTACAGCTCCTTCAATGTCCTGTACCAGTACGATCGCAACATCAAGACCAACGCCGACCTGTACACGTCCTACGTCAACCTGGAGGAGGAGATCCTGACGGCCCTTGCCACCAAGCAAAGTTTCTCTGATGCTTCGCCCGCTGGGGGTGCCCAGGGGCCGGGAGCGGCTGATGGTCAGGAGTCAGGGGTCGTTGTGGAGAAGAGGGGGCTGGCCCTTGCGGAACTGATTGCCAGGAACCACAAGGTGCTGTACGAGTACCATACCCTTAGCCTGGAGTTTGACCTGGAGAGCATTCCCAGCCTGGACGACATCATTGAGGAGCAGAGTTTGCCATAGAGGGGTGGGAAGGCGTAGCCCAGGCAGGGCGCTCCCCCTACTACAGGCACTTCAACACGCCCAGCCTGTAGTTCAGGTAAGCAATTGGCCTGAGTGTCTTCTCCCCATCAGTGGACAGGAAGCTGTACTCCTCCTCAAGCTGCATAGTGCTCAGGAAGCTCAGGTCGGTTAGGGCTTTGACCTCCACCCCCAGCAGCTCTACGGCCTGGATGACGTGCCCGTAGGTAGCCAGGTTCTCCTCCAGGAAAAAGATTACCTCAGGCAGCACGACGAACTCAAAGCAGTAGTCCCCCAGAATGTCGCAGTCATTGAGGTTGATCAGCAGCATAATGTGCTGCCTACCGTCTTCACCGGGGTACTCGCCTGCAACCAAAGAGCGGAGCACAGAGAAAAGGAGAGTTTGCTTGTTAAGGGCCTTCAGCAGCCGCTTAATCTCCCGTGTGTTGGCAGGCGTCTTGGGTAGGTACTTCTTGAAGCACTAAGAGAGTGTTTGTAAACGATTGTTAAGCTTCCTTCCTTTTCTATTGGGACCTGTAGGTTTCTAGCGGTGGCTGATTTGCCATAGACGTCGCTGTGTTTACAAATCGCTGACGGGTGGATGCATCTACAGTGTCTCCTACGGAGGCGATGACCCCGTAGTGAAGTGCTTTGGGGTCAGTCTTTGTAAGCATGGTGATTTGGACTTCCGCTGGCTAAGCTGTAGTATTTGCATCAAGCACCTCGCCTGCCAAGGATTTGCAAAGCTATGACCAAAGAGAAAGCTGCGGTAGTCCTCGATATCGCAGAGATGGACATGACTATCCCCCTTTGCATAACAGAGCGCTAGAGAATGGTGCTGTAAAGTTTCTACCGGGTCGCACCTTAGTGAGACCGTGACCCAAGAGTAATATTCCCTACTTGCCCAAAAAGCTAACTTTTCAAGTAAGATACCTTTACGTAGATGCTATGGCGTCCGTCATTCATGTCAGTGGCACCGCCAGTTGCTAGCAGTACTTCTATATGGGGATCATCGCTGTCCCGCTTCATGGCCAGGACGAGATCCTCCCGCTGCTCAGGGGAAGCCTGCATAAGCATATCCTGGAAGAGCTTGGCAACGATAGCGTCCTCAATCTCCTGGGTAGGGAGCTGCTGCCAGCGCCTGTCCTGTAGGGTGGCCTGCCAGTCAATGCCAACGTGGTCGGCTACGTCTGTGACCACCTGCTTCCAGGGCTTGTCCCAAAACACCTGCCCAATTGACCCGGCTCTGAGGAACTTGATGTGGTTGCAGAGTGTCCCTGGGGAGTCGCCAAAGCCGGACGCTGTGAGCTTTGCCAGGTTGGCCCGCTGCTCAGGGCTGGCTGACTTAACCAGCTTGTAAAACTCTTTCATGGTGGCTGCTATCCTACTCAGTGTGCTTGTTATGGTAGGCTCCCTGACCCAGCCGCTGTTAGAGGCATGCCAGCTTTAGATAGGTAGCCACGCAAGCTGGAGCTGGAGGAAGATGTAGGTGGCGATCGCCAACAAAGCACTCAACACCAGCAGCCCCAGCAGTCCACCCATCAGGCTCCCTCCCATCAGGGAAAGTACGCTT
>JAYKGU010000102.1:0-6676 GCA_035285585.1 Synechococcales cyanobacterium | reverse complement strand
AGCTTCCTGATCTGGATATACCTAACTTCGACCTGGTAGAAAGCTGATGAGCATCATGACTGCTTTACGTTTGCCTCCTGGTAACTTAGAGGCACTTTTAGCAGGGCAAACTGTAGTGACAATTCCTCAAACTTTTATGCGTTTGGGTCAGCAGTTTGCCCTATGTTCATCTGCCTTAAATGAGGCAACCGATAAAACTCAAATAAAAGCCTGGGCTAGATGTGAACTCTGTCAAGCCCAATCCCATACTAATGATCCAGAGGAGCTTTCTAAGATCATTTTCTGGCCAGTTGCAGAAATAGAAGAATTCCTGAAAAGTAGACCAAGCTTCTTCTTTGCTTACTTGAGGGTTTACTGGTTGCCCCAACCCGTCGAATGTCTTCTAAAATTCAATGGCCAGTTTGCTTCTCTACCTGAACCATTAAGCGTGTCCGAATCTTTTCCTGTTTTAGGCAAAAAGGCTTTTGAGCAGCGAAAGACTTTGCAGCCTTCTACTGAGCCTGAACTGGAAGAGTTACAATCTCAACTTTCCTTCTTTGCTACTCACAATCCAATTGCCCAGCAATTACACCGGGAAATCGAGGTTTTCTTAGGTAACTCACAGAATGTATCAACTTACGTTAATCACATTCAAAAGTCCGATCTGGGTTGGATTAAGACGATTGTTCTTTTGGGTCACCGTAGTACAGAACCAGATGAGGGAAAAAATAACTACCAGGCTGGAACAGACTTTGAAAATATTGTACGCAAAAGCCTGGAATTTTTAGGCTTCAAAATTGATGCAGAGCATAAAGGCGGAGCTGGTGGGCTAGATTTGTTCTGTTCAGAGCCTTATCCATTGCTAGGGGAATGTAAAGCAGGTAAAAAAATTCCTAGTACTACAACTGAGCAATTGATTAAGCTTGGAGGAATGCATTTAGATCCAGATCGTGTCGCGGTGTCTGCAAAGTTAATCATTGGGCCTGGGAACCCTACTCAAGACGTTCTATCAGCATCAGCAAAATGGAGAGTGAGTATTATTAGCCCTATGAGCTTACAAAAACTAGTTGAGTTACAGGCCAAATATCCAGGTTCTGTAAATTTAATTGAATTAAAAAAATACCTAGAGCCTGGGCAAATCGATGACAGAATTAGCGAATATGTCGAAGGAGTTTTACAAAAAATTAAACTAAGATTTCATATCATTCAGGTAGTTAAAAATTACTTGAAACAGACAAATGCAGTGGATATCAATGTTGACACGCTTTTTGGAGTTTACTACGGTTCAAATCCTTCCAAAAGCCTAGGTAAAGAAGAGTTTCACGAGATATTGATAGAGCTTTCCTCGCCATTAACGGGTTACTTGGGGCGGATTAAAGGGAATGGTTCGCAGGGCGATCGCTTCTACTTTCTTCGTGATATGCCTGAAATTGACGAGAGCCAGTCCTAGACGGGAAAAAGTAGACCTTTAGCCTCGCGGTTGCTTGAGCAGAATGGGTAGACTCTCCACCCCTTGCGCCGTCAACAGCCCCAGACTGCTAAACCCCAGTCCCATAACCAACACATTGAGTTCCGGGCTACCAAACCAGACCGCATCCGGCAGAAAAAGGCTCACCCCCAGCGTCAGCAAAGCCGCAACCCCGCCCATCAACAGGGCAAACCGCACACTGACAACCGAAAAAGCCACCCTTTTAGCCTGCTCCAGCAAATAGGCCAGAAAAGGTACCCAAACCGCCGACAGATACGCCGCATAAAAGCACACAATCAGGCCAACAATTTCCCCGCCCCTTAGCGCAATGCCCAGAGTCAGAGCGGCATTGAGACCGGCAAAGCCAGCGCGATAGGAAGGTACATCATCGAGATGAAGGATATCCAGATTGGCCTTGGTTTGAATCCGCAGCACATTGCTGCCCAACCCCAGTGCCGGTAGCGCCAGCGACGCAATACACAAAATCCCCCAGGAAGAATGCGTGCCGCCCCCCAGCCAGCCGAGAATGTAGGGAATGACAGTCTTACCCGTAATCTCTCCAGGTAAAACATCGGCTTGCTGAGCAGCGGTAACCAGGGCCGTCGGCAAGAAAGCCAGCACGACGAAAATCGCCCCAGCCGCCACACAGCTCCAGCGGGCAATGGTTGCAGACTGCGATCGCACCACAAACTGCTGACACTTCATATCAATCAGCACCAGCAACCAGGTCGAAAGCGCCACCCCAACCATCGCCGGAGAAAAGCCCTGACCGGCAGCAGGCCAGAAATTGAGCACCACCTGACCATAGGCCATTCCCTGGTCTAACCGCCAGAGCGCCGCCCCCAGCACCAGCACATTCAGCAACAGCAGACCGCGAAACAGCCAACTGGCCCGCTCCAGCGGCAGCAGCGACAGCAGGCAAAACAGCCCCGCAATACCCACCATCGTTAGCACCCTGGGAAAGCCAATGATTTCAAAAATCGCCGCCGCCGAAATGATCTGAACCGCCTCAATGCCAATAAACGACGCCCAGGACATCACGCCAATGCCAACTTTGACCGGTTGACCGTAGCGATCGCCCAGCAGCGTCCACAGCGGATCGATCCGCTGCCAGTAAAACGGTGCCAGCAGCCCCAGGGCCATCATCCCCAGGCCCACCGTCACGGCATAGAGGCTACCCTGCGCCCCAACCGTAAACGTTTTCTCAGCGGTTCCCAGAATAAATCCCAGCCCATAGTGGGCCGAGACCAGTAAGGTCGTAAGGGAAATCATCCCCAAATTACGCACGGCAGCGGTGGTCATGGCGGTTGGTGATCAGGACAAATGGATGCTTGCGGTCACGGATATTATATCCCCGACTGCAAAACCTCCTTAAGCGGGAACCTTTTACTGATTCATCAAAGATTGATAGATCCCCTGGGAAATTTGTTTGCCCATTTCCACCGCATTGGGCGTGTGGGGACGGACGGCGGGCTTGATCTGAACCGATGCCCCTGGAATCACGGGGTTGAGCTGAAGTTGGGCCGGTAGCGGCTGTCCCGATGCCAGATGCTCTGATAAAAGGCGGGAAAGCTCTTCACAAATGGTGGCCTTGAGGCGATCGCGCTGACTTCTGGGCAGGTCAATCCCGTCCAGCACAATCCGGTCAATGTGAATGGAAAGCTGGGGTTGCATAGGCGGTTGTGCAGGCATGGGAGCAGGCATGGGACATCAGGGATTCAGGGAAGAAAGTCAGCTTCGTTGATGGGGCGATCCAGTTTGCGAAATTCCCCACGGGTAGCCGTTAACACCTGGGCCATAGTGACCGGGGTTTGGGCCTGGGCGGCCAGAAAGGCGGCATTAAGCACAATGTTGTGAATGTTGCCCCCCGTGAGGTTAAAGCGGGCCAACTGTTTGAAATTGAGATCGGCCTGGGGCGTTTCTGGAGGAAAGGCTTTCTGCCAGATGGTCTGCCGTTCCTTGACACCGGGGAAGGGGAACTGCACCACAAAGCGAAGGCGGCGCAGAAAGGCGGTGTCGATGGCGTTCTTAAAATTAGTGGCCAGGATGGCCAGCCCCCGGTAGGATTCAATGCGCTGCAGCAGGTAGTTGATTTCAATATTGGCGTAGCGATCGTGGGAGTCTTTGACCTCGCTGCGCTTGCCAAACAGGGCATCCGCTTCATCAAAAAACAGAATTGCCCCACCATCTTCAGCCGCATCAAACAATCGGCGCAGGTTCTTCTCCGTTTCCCCAATGTACTTGCTCACCACCGAGGAGAGATCAATGCGGTAGAGATCCAGCCGCAGCTCATTGGCAATCACCTCCGCCGCCATGGTTTTGCCGGTGCCGCTTTCCCCCACAAACAGGGTACTGATGCCCAGCCCCCGGTTCATGCGCCGATGAAAGCCCCACTCCTCATACACCGTGTTGCGGTGTCGCACCTGGTCAGCAATCTGCTGGAGGATCTGCCTTTCATCATCCGGCAGGACAATGTCCTCCCAGGTGGCGCAGGGGTGCAGCCGTTGCGCCAGCGTACTCAACTGGGGCCGGGTTTCTATCTGACAGGTGTGCCAGAGGTAGTCGCCTATGGACTCAGGGGTGCCCATGCCCGCTTCTTCCCCCGCCCATGCCGCCGAGGCAGCAATCTGGTGAATGGCCCCAGCATTGAGGCGAAACTGGCCGGAGAGCAGGGCAGCGTGGTGGTGGCGATCGCCCAACCCGCCATTCATTTCCGCCTGCTCCAGGGCCGCCATCCACAGTTGGGTTTGTTCCGCCGCAGTCGGTTTGCCCACGTCCACCACGCTGCCCGGTTGGCCCAGGCCCGGCTGAATGTCGCGGGTTCCCACCAGAAACAGGCACTGGCTGTGGCTTAAAAACTGCACGAGCGGCTTACTTTGCCCAGATTCAGCAACATCCATCTGGTTGGCATCCAGGTAAAACAGGATGGGCAGCAGGCGGCTTTCCCGCTGGCAGAGCCGCTCCAGCGTCTTGAGTTCACTGAGGGCGGTTGGCAGCAGGTGCGCCGCCAGTCGGTAGGGGTACAAATCCAGCTCGGCGGCAACGGCCTGGACAATGAGCTGCTGGCTCTGGGGGTCTGCGCCCACCAGTTGCACAATTCCAGGCATCTGCCGGGAGGCCCGCTGCAGGGCCGTGAGGGTTTGCTGCACCGTTGCCTGCTGGGACGGGGGCAGCGGGGGGGGGCGATCGCCCGTCAGCGGTGCAATCAGCGCGGAAAGCCGATGATCCAGGGCGTTGAGACCTTTCAGATAATTGACAATCCGCTCGTCGGCCTGCAAAGGGCTGGTGACGAGGGGCTGGGTGCCCGTGGCGTTTACCGTAATGAGCTGCCAGTAGCGCAGGGGGCGCTCATGCGACACCACGTCCCAGGTGGGTTGGTCAAACAGGGAAAGGGCCAGGGCAAAGGTGGGATAGGGGCGGTTGGGAGCATCCTGGGCAAGGGCACAGAGGAGGGGAATCTGGGTGTCAAACTCCACCGCCGCACACAGGAGCAACACCTGCTGCTCAAAGCGCGACAGGCCCAACTGCTGGCCCAGCAAATACAAAGCCGGAGGGGGTTCTGCGCTGGCGGCCTGGGCCATGCGGTGGGCGGCCTGCTGCACGTCATACTCGCTGACACTGGTTGGTGGTGGACTGGTGGCCCGTTTGAAGAACTGATTTCCCCCTGGAGCAGGGGACGTGGCGATCGCCCCCACCTGTACCTGGAGCCGCAGCTTCAGCCAGTCCAGGGCCGCCGCCAGAAAGTTTTCATTGCTGGTCAACCACGGATTTGGGTCTTGGGGTTGCCCCTGTTGCTCCTGGGATAGTTTTGTCATGGTAGGCGTAGCCTCCAGCGGGGATCAAAGCGGGGGGGCGTGGTGGTGCGGTCAACCAGCAGGCTATCCACCCCGTCTACCCGCAGTCGCAACCAGTAGTCACCGGGGGAAAGGTTGCCCAGGGGAAAGTCCAGGGTGCGGGTGCGGGCGGGGGGCGACGAGGGACGCAGCAGGGCGATCGCTCGACCGCCAATGAGCACCGCCACCTGCTGGCTGGCCTGCACTTCGGGTTGGCTGATGAGGCGCAGCAGGGGATTTCCTTCCTCCGAAACAACCCGGTCGATGGCCGTGATCCGGGGGGCGATCGCCAGGGAAATGGCATTGCTGGTTTCCGCTCGTCCCGCCTGCTGGAGCTGCACCGTCAGCGTGTAAAACCCAGCCAGCCAGGGGGCCGGGGCGTCGGGCAGGGTGACGGCGATCGCCTCCCCTCCCGGCTGGACGTCGCCCACCACCGCCACTGGCTCATCCAAACGGGGATGGCGAAACAGCACCTGCACCTGGCCACTGTCGCTCTCCAGCCGGTAGCCCCGCAGTATGAGGCGATCGCCCAACTGGGCACGGTCTTGCTGGTTGGGCAACTCCACACCATCAAGGGTGGGGCAGGGCGGCAACAGGTCTGCCTGTACCTGAATACCCCGGTCATCGTTGCCCCGCAGCAGCACCGGCAGAGGGGTGCGGGCGGGAACGGCACTATCAATCAGCACCACCGATACTTCATAGGCCGCCGAAATTCGATACTGGGTTTGAAAGGTAGTCCAGAGCTTTGAAATTTCCTCCAAATTCATTTCGATGGGGGTGATGCGCACCTTTTCGATCTGGTTGTGCAAATCGCTTTCCGGCAAAGCGGTACGGATGGCTTCCCGTGAAAGAATGGTGTTGTCGTGCAAAATCCGCATCGCGCCCCCCAGGAGGCGGTGTCCGGCCACGTCATCATTGTCCTGACCATAGGCGGTAATCAAATAGCAAAGGTTGAGGGGCAGGGGCGATCGCCCGGTTTCCCCCGGCCTCACCTGAATGGGGATGTCCCGATTCCGCCAGTGGGGGTTGATGTGGGTTTGATAGAGAAACACGTTGATTTGATTGGTAGCCTCCCCATTCTCGCGGGCTTTGTCGGGGGGGCGAGTGGTCACAATGCCGCTGCCCAATGCCTCGCCAATGCTCTGGCTGATCAGGTTGCGGAGGGTGGTGGTGACGGCGGCGATCGCCAATTCGTTGCTCATGGGTTTCCGCTCCGCTGGCTATCACGGTTCTGCAAGTAGTTGGCGAGGGAGACTTTGGGGCCGCTGGGGGAGGGGCGGCGCGACCTGGATGGGGCGGGGGTGGGCGCTTGGGCGCGGACTTCAATCTGGCCGATGGAAATTTCGATGGTGGGGGGAGATGGGGGTGGATGGGTTTGGTTGGCGATGGTCGTGAT
>JAYKGU010000101.1:0-5374 GCA_035285585.1 Synechococcales cyanobacterium | reverse complement strand
TAGGTGCGGAAAAATTCAGCCACTTCGTCCAAGCGATGGGGCGCAACATCCTGGAGCGACTTGACCTGGCTGTACCGGGGGTCTTTGTCGGGGACACAGAGGAGTTTTTCGTCGCGATCGCCCCCGTCAATCATTTCGAGGAAGCCAATGGGACGGGCAGCAATAACGCAGCCAGGGAAGGTGGGTTGATCCATAATGACCATGCCATCCAGGGGATCGCCGTCATCTGCCAGGGTGTTGGGGATGAATCCGTAGTCAAAGGGATACTGCACAGACGCATAGAGAACCCGATCGAGGGCAAAGGCCTGCAGGTCTTTGTCAAACTCGTACTTATTCTTGCTGTGGGCAGGAATTTCAATCAGAACGTTGAGAACGCCCGGCTTGGGTTGGGGCGGAATACGGGATAAATCCACTGTCTTCTCCAAGTTGATACAACGTTATGCCGAATCTGGATAGCATTGTATGGGAAGACAGGCGCGTCTGATCTGGAATCTGACCCCGCTTATCAAAAACTTATGGAGGACTCATCACGCTTTGGGAGTAACAACTGATAGGTGGGCGATCGCAGCAAATCGTTGCTGGTGGTGGAAAAGGAGGCGATCGCCAGAACAGGCGCTATCAAAGTTAGCAACGCAATCAGCGTACCAACGATATTAGCAAGGGTGTGGGAACGTTCTTGCGGAGGTTTGTCGGCTTGACTACCAGAGTCCATACGGAAGATTTGATTTTGAATCGATGATTCAGTACCAGAGGCGTTAATCTGATTCGTTTGGCTGCATAGTTTGGATGAATTGTGCAGATTCATCCGGATTTGAGTAATGGCAGCTTGAACCTGGATTGAAACTCTGTTTGGGCGAAATATTGAACGAAATGGGGTGAATAAAGCTTCGCTAGAGAGCGAATATACCCCACATTCTAATTCTAACCAATGGGATTGGGAACTGCCCATATACAAACCCACTCTGTATAGCCTTACGGGCTAAGGTTTGAGTGTAGAACCCGCGCGACGCGGGGGTTCTACACCGCTTGAATGCCCTAACACGAAGGCGTAACGCTGTATCTTTACGTTTCCCCGAATTCTAGTCGGCCAGAAATGACGAAAGCGGGAAATTTAGAGTTCCTCGGCCTCTAGCAGTTGGCGAATGGCTCTTAACTCCATCAAAATTTGCTTCAGCAGCTCCTGCTGGCTGACCTGTTCGGATTTTTGAACCGCGACGGTGACGTGCTGACCGAGGATGTCACGGGCAAACCGCTCAACCTCGTTGGGGTGAAACTGGAGGGGTTCGTCTTTGTGCCTGCGGTATTCGGGGTTGAGCCGACCGGCATCGAAGGGGGGGTTGACCAGTTCGGGATCGGTGTTGGCATAGCGGTAGACGGATGCACGGGAGCGCCGGAGCGCTTTTTGCACAACCTCTACGGACATCAGGTCGAAGGCGGCTGTGGACTCGCCATTGGCAGCGGCTGGGGGAGCAAGCGGAAGCAGAGATGGGTCGTCCAACGGAAAAGTCATGCGATGGTGAGCGGTTTAGAGATTTGGCTAATCTATATAATACAGGGGAACCACACTGGATGGGTTCTTTCTGCGTGCAGTTGAGCTGGGTGAAGAGGCGTGGGCGATCGCCCTCTACCTGAGCCTTCAAGCTGGTTTTCGATAAATTTCGTCTTAAGTTTGGACTCAAGCATCTTGCTAATAGTCCAGAACTGAGAAGCTTGTAGACTCATTTTAATACAAGAGGGGATGAAACTGAGTCTAGGTCATTAGCCTGGATTTTTCATAACCCTTCAAGAATTGCTGGAACTGCCTCTGATCAGGGCTGGGGGCGATCGCCTTCTACCTGAGCTGGCTATTTTATTTGTCTTAAATCTGGACTCAAGCTCTCATTGCGAGTCCGCCAGCGAGAATAGTCTGGACTTGCCATGAGACACGTATTGTCTCTTTTTGAGTCTAGAGCATTATTATTATGAGTCTAACTTCAATAATTTTTGGACTCATTGCAAGACCGACTTCTGCGCATGAGAAGTTTGCTGCAGCTCTGTCTGGACATAAATTTTGCAGGATGGATAGCCACACCAGGCTGTTCTTATCTTGAGTCTAATTTGCCTCGCCGTGAGTCCAGTTATGATACGATACTGGACTCAAAATAAGACCATTTCGCACTGGCTGGAGGTTTGCTGTCGCTTGGCCTCTTGGGGGTTTGTGGAGTTTTGGGGAGTAAAATTTGTTGCTTCTGGGTGAGTATCCATCCTGGTCGACTGACCCATCCTGCGGCAGCCCCGCGTAGAGTGGGCAATGCCCACCAGTCAAAAGTTTGAAGAACCCTATGCATTTAGCCGCTGTTTCAAATCCCGAATTGCCGCACTGGTATTCCGGCTATAGGCGATTTGGAAAGCTTGGGCAATGAGGTCTGGGAGGTTTACTTTTGGGAAATAATGGCTTTGAGTTTGAATGCTGTACTTATTGCCTTGAAGCTGGTAAATCAACAGTTGTTTTTTACGAACCAGCCAGACTTCTGGTATGCGGTAGGGGAGGTAGTCATCCGCGTCTGAATAGCTGGTGACGTCAATTTCCAGTACCAGGTCTGGCGGCGGGTCATTGCGCCAGTCAATCCGCTCTTTGCCTGAAACCGCTTCCCAATGGTCAATGTAGAAGCAATAGTCTGGCTCGATTCCACCTTCCTCGGGTAACTCCATGGTCACGGGCGTAAACGAGTCGTACTCACGTCCGGCATGATCGAGCAGCACTTTGATGATGTCTGCAATCAAACTGGCGTCCCGCCCGTGTTTTGGCAGCGGCGACATGAGGAGCACTTCTCCAGAGCGATATTTGATGCGGGGGATGGAGCTATTTCCCCGCTGCTGACACAATGCCTGATACTCCTGCCAGGTTGCGGGCGATCGCACCACTGTTCCTGCGGAGAGGTAAATTTTTTCGGGTGAAACGATCGCCAGCATGTTGTCTCCTGTCTACTCTTCATTATTTTAGGTCGAGGCAGGGGCCGGATCTCAAAACCCAACTGTGTGGCACGCAAATAAGCTAAGCTCCAGAATCCTTGTCTCATAAGAACTCTGGAGCCAATAAAAAATACCTGGACTAAAATTGGACTAATTTTCCCAGTCCCTTTTTTTCACCTGCCCCAGGCGATCGCCCATCTTCAGATGCCCCTAAAATGGGTCGGCCACACTGAGGCAATGGTCGAGGCTGGCGATCGCATCCGGCAGCACATCCGCAAACCAGACCCGCTGAAGGTCGCTGTTTTCTGGACTGCGCAGGAACGTGTTGACCGTTTGCTGCCACTGGCGATCGCCCACCGGCAGCACCAGCCCATAGGCATCACAGGTAAGCGGATCACCAGGGAACAGGGCATAGTCCTCGCGGGGCAGGTTGAGCCGCAGCAGTTCCCCCAGCAGCAGAGCGCTGTCGCTGGCGAAGGTGGTAATCGTACCCTGCTTGAGGGCCTGTACCGCATCGCTGCGTCCGGTCGCTCCCTCAAACACCACAATGTTGCTCTGGGGGTACTGGCTCTGCACAAACTGGGCGTTGGTGGTGTTGGCCAGCACGCCGATGGTGGTAGCACTCAGTCCCCCGGCGGTGCCCACCGATGTTGCCGTATCCTCCAGCATCAAAAACTGGGTGCCCGTGTAGAAGAAAGGATAGGAAAACGTCACCTCCGGCACGTCCTGGCGAATCGTATTCGGCCCGCACTCCAACTGCACCGTGCCGCTCTGCACCAGGTCATAGCGGTTCTCCAGCGTCGAGGGCAGGCGCACCACCTGGATAGGATTTTCCAGATTGAGGTCATCGGTGAGGCGATCGCCCAGGGCTGCCACCAGCTCAAAGCAGTAGCCCGTCCACACCCCATCCCCGTCCAGGTAGCCAAACGGGGCGGCATCGGCGCGGATGCCCACGGTCAGGGTGCCGGTCGAGGCGATCGCCTCCAGCACCGATGGGTAATTCTCAGCAATCCTGCTCTCTTCAGACGCAGGCACCACCGGCACCGGCGGTGGGCCGCCATAGGCTGCCTCCATCTGTGCCGCCGTCAGGGCACCGGTCAGCCGCAGGGGCATCCGCTCATCGCTAATTGAACCCGCATAGGCAGCCGTGAGGTAAGGCTGGGCGGCAATGTCCTCCTCCAGATAGCGCCTCAGAAACGCCACGCTCAGGGCTTCCAGATAGCGCTGCCCCACCGCCGTATCCGGTGCTTTCAGAAAATTGGGAAAATTCTCAATGTAGCGCTCGTCGCTGGTGGAGAAATGGGTGCCCCGCTCAATAATCGCCAGGTAGCGATCGCCCGTCGTCATCCACACAAACGGGTGAATCTGCTCCTGCACCGCTGGAGCAATCACATCATTGCTGCCGCTGAACATCAGGGTGGGTATCTGGATATTCCCCATACCCTCCGGGCCAAACAAAATGCTGGTGAGGGGGTAGGCGGCGATCGCCACATCAATGCGCGGATCAGTCAAGTCGTAGTCCACCGGCGGCAGGTGCTTCGCCGGACACTGCAAAATCACCGCCAGATCCAGCGAATTGTTATCCGTCAGACACTCCTGCTGCAGGCGATCCTCATCGATCGCCGCCCCCGCCACCGACAGCGCCGTTGTGCCCCCCAGGGAATTGCCAAACACCCCCACCCGCTCCAGGTCGAGCTGCATCGCCCAATCCGTACCCGCCTCGGCCTGAGCCTCCAGATAGTCCAGGGTATAAATCAGATCCAGCGACCGGCTGACATACTCCATGGGACTCAGCAAATCCTCCAGATTTCCCTCCAGAAATTCCTGCCGGTAGGCCAGATTGCTGCCAATGTGCTCCGGAGCCACCACCGTAAAGCCGTGGGAAGCCAGATGTTCCGCAAAGTAGGCATAGTTGTCGCGGGTGGCCCCAAACCCATGGGTCATCAGCACCACCGGAGCCGCCGCCCGTCCCTGGGGCAGGTAGAGATCCACATCAAAATCGTAAGCACTGACAAAACCCACCTCCGTCGCCCGCACTGCTCGCACCGGCACCACCACGCTGAGCGTCTCCACTTCATAGCCGCCCGGCTGGCTGAAATCCGGCAGCGCTGCCAACAAATCCGGAGCCACAGGGTTCGCATCGGGGAACTGGGCGATCGCCCCCAGCACCGCCTCCTGATAGTCCGTCTGCACCGTCAGCGCCACCGCAAACTGGAGCAGGGCAGGCAGGCTCACCCGCACCTCATCCCCCGGAAACCGCCGCAAAATATTCAGAATCGAAAACCCCTCCGACGAGGCCGAAAGAATCATGGCATTGCGCAACGCTGCCGCCCCATTTTCCCCATCGCTGGTTTGAAACGCCTGGCCCAGCCGCGTCAGCAGCGCCTCCACCATGGGCGCATAGGTAAACCGGTAGAGGGTC
>JAYKGU010000100.1:0-11042 GCA_035285585.1 Synechococcales cyanobacterium | reverse complement strand
ACTTTTTTGCCAAACTGAAGCAGTACCGGGCGATTGCCACTCGTTACGATAAACGAGGGAGGAATTTTTTAGGGGCCATTTATCTAGCGGCTACCGTTATCTGGCTTAATTGATGACACGCCCTAGGCGTTTTTTTGGAAAAAATTTACCCAGTCAGACAGTTGGTAGGGGCAAATAGCCATTTGCCCCTACGTCGTCAGGTATTATCATTTTCAAAAGCCTCCTTGGTTGAGGACAATCTCAGTAGAGCGATCGCATTCCTGCCTTTCAGCCTAAAATTACTGTTCATCACGCGATCGCCATCCTCCGCTTCTCAGTTGCCCTACCTATTACAATTGAGAGCAGAATGCGTGGGGGTTGGGCACAAGGTAGAGAAGCATGAACCTGGATGATTTTGTGTTTCCTGGCCCTGAGTTGCGCCAAGGAATTGAGTATGTCTGCCAGGGCGATCGCGCCTTCTTGCAAATTGAGGCAGAAGTGGGGGTGCTTCAGGTGCGCCGCTGGCCGCCAGGGTTTGCTTCCCTGGTGCGCACTATCGTGGGACAGCAGCTTTCGGCAAAGGCGGCACGGGCCATTTTTCAGCGGCTCAACCAGCTGATGGAGCTAACGCCAGGTGGACTGGCGGCGGCTTCTGAAGCCGATTTGAAACAGGCGGGGTTGAGTCGAGCCAAAATTGCGACTTGCAAGCAACTGGCAGACGCTATTTTGACCGAACGCTTACGGCTGGAGACATTGCCGTCGTTGCCCGATGCCGCTATCGTGGCAGAGCTTACCCAGATCAAAGGCATTGGCCCCTGGACGGCGGAGATTTACCTGCTGTTTTGTTTGGAGCGATTGAACAGCTTTCCAGCGGCGGATCTGGCTATTCAGGTAAGCTATCAAATGCTCAAAGGTCTTGATTCTCGACCGACCCGGCAGGAAATGACCGCCCTGGTGCAGCCTTTGGAGCCGTATCGTGGGGTTGTGGCCCACCTCCTCTGGCACTACTACCGCTTTCGTGCTCGGTAGCTCGCCTGTTGAAGCGGCTGAGGGGTGGGTGGGGAGCCTTACCACCAGCGGACGTGCAGCAAGCTCCGCTGGGGTTGGGACAGTTCCGCTGGGGTCAGCCATTCCTCCGGTTTGTAGGTGCCAAACACCCGATCCCACCAGTCCACCCCGAGGCCAAAGTTATGGTGCCACTGATTATGCTTGTGGTGAACGTAGTGGACGGGCATGGGCATCCAGAAACACCGGGTAGGGTTATCGTGCTGGAGTTGGTGGGCATAGGCGGCAAAGATGGCATAGGTAGAAGCCCCCGCCAGTACGCTCAGACCCAACTTCCAGGACAGGATCATTAATAGGGCCGGAACAGGCACCACCACTTTGCCATAATCGAGAAACTCCCCGACCACCCCCTGACCTGTGTTTTCCAGGTGATGATCTACGTGGAACTGACACTTGTGGGGGTAGCGGTGCATCAGACGGTGTAGCCAGTACTCCACCAGGCTACTGACTACAAAGGTGGCGATCGCCAACCCTACCAGGCCGATACTTTCTAATCCGTTGCCCATATCCCTCGCTTGACTTGCCTTTGCATTGAGTTGGGACTTGAATGGAGGCAGTGAGTCCAGTAAGTGTGCTCCCAATCTCCAGCCAACCTCCAATCAATATAACAGGCAGTTCTGACCTGTTTCTGTTAGGATATAGGCTGCCAGTACAATCCGGTCTGTCGCTGGCAATTGGCGATCGCTCCCAGTCAATGCCTGCAATTGGCGAACTTAAGCATACTGGGCGATTTCAGGTCTTCATAATATTCCTGCTCTTAGACTGGGCCCAAATATCGATTTGGGATAGGGGCACCACTCGGAGCAAATCCATTTATGTCTTTTCAAACCCTCGGTCTTTCGACCGACCTTCTTCGGGCTGTAGCCGAGCAGGGCTACGATACCCCCACCCCCATTCAGCAGCAGGCGATCCCCGCCATTTTGCAGGGCCGGGATGTGTTAGCCAGTGCCCAAACCGGTACAGGCAAAACGGCAGGCTTTACCCTGCCGCTGCTGCATCGTCTTGGCGAAGCTGAGGCCAGTATCCACCACCACGCTCCCGGTGCTCTCATCCTGGCCCCTACGCGGGAACTGGCGGTTCAGGTCAGCGACAGCGTCAAAACCTATGGCAAGTACCTATCCCTGCGCCAGGCGGTAATTTATGGCGGCGTCCGCATCGAGCCGCAGATCCAGGCTCTACGCAAAGGGGTTGATATTGTGGTCGCTACGCCGGGGCGGCTGCTAGACCATTTGGGGCAGCGGACGGTGGATCTGTCCCAAATTGAGATTCTGGTGCTGGATGAGTGCGATCGCATGCTAGACATGGGCTTTATCCACGACATCCGCAAAATTTTGGCAAAACTGCCTCCGTCCCGGCAAACGCTGATGTTCTCTGCTACATTCTCAAGCAAGATTCAGCAATTCGCGACGAATTTGCTAAAGTCCCCCGTGCTGATTGAGGTCGCGCCTCGCAATACGGCTGCTGAGCGGGTAGATCAGGTGGTGCATCTGGTGGATCGTCACCGCAAGCGAGAACTACTGTCCTACATGATTGGCTTTCATAACTGGCCGCAGGTGCTGGTATTTACCCGCACCAAACACGGAGCCAATCGGCTGGCAGAGCAGTTAGCTAAAGACGGCTTGAAGACCGCCGCCATCCATGGCAATAAAAGCCAGGCAGCCCGCACCCGTGCTCTTACCAATTTCAAGCAGGGCAAAGTGAGGGTTTTGGTGGCTACGGATGTGGCTTCCCGTGGGCTGGACATCGATCAGCTTCCCTATGTGGTCAACTTTGATCTGCCCCAGGTGCCCGAAGACTATGTGCACCGTATCGGGCGAACAGGCCGGGCCGGTAACGAGGGCCGGGCGGTTTCTCTGGTGTGCGATGAAGAATACCCCCTCTTGAGGGATATCGAGCAACTGCTGAACCAGACGCTGACGCAGTCGGTGGTTCCAGGATACGAGCCGACGGCGATCGCCCCAACCGAGCAAGCTGAACCCGTCAACAAACGGGCCGATTCCCGTCGGCAGCAGCGCTCCCCATCAACCAACCACAAGAAATCATCCAGCACCAGCGGCTCCACGACCACCGCTAGTCGCTCCCGTAAGCGGCGGCGTAGTGCCTGATCTTTCAACCCTGCTAGTGGTCTGTCAATACTAAGAATTAGGGTGAATCTCCTGGGATTCACCCTAAAACTTACTTGTGTCGGAGGGCTAACCTGCCTTGATTTCAAGGACCTGGAGAGCCTCGGCATTGAGCAGAGGCCGCAACTGGGTTTGAATATCCTTGGGCTGGTTATTCCAAAGCATCTTCACAAAGTCATGCTTGCCCTGCTGACTAGTTATATTCAAGACACTTGCTAGTTTCTCGCAGTTGGTGGCGTAGGACATCAGTTTCAATCTCCAATCAAAGGTTGTGTACTTGATGGGGGAACCTTAGCCAGCACTTGCGGCAGCTTTTGAAATGATGTAAGCCCCTGCTTTATTGCGGTACCATTTCTGATTCTGCAAACCAACGGCCAAAACGTTAGAAAGCCGATTTCGCCCTCTCTTACGGGCCTCATCGGGAATTGAGTCCACAAAAAGTTCATTCATAATCGTGGCTGCATCGGCTCCATCATCAAAGTGTTCAACGAGAATGAACTCCACTGCTTTGGGAAAGCTCACTTCTTGAAACTCGGGACAAATATAGTCCTGCCACTTCGACTTAGATGGGGGAATGGTGGTAACGGCACTTGGTGCGGGCAATTTGGGAGCAGGGGGAGGGGCTTGAGGTTCGTCAGCAGCGGTTTGCGGCTCATCGACAGTGGGCTGGGGTTGGGGGGGAACCGCAGCAAGCATGCCATTTGAGCGGGCTGAACCATTGGCAAATAAATCAATCACTACCCGCAAGCTGCGCCGCTTTTCACGAATAGTGCTTAATTTTGCAGACAAATTTGCTTCTTCTGCAGCTAAGGCTGAACTAACCTGAGTAAGCGCAGAACCCGGATCTTGGGCTGAAGTCTCCATAGCCATCATCAATTCGTTTCCTTATCGAACACATCAAAAATATATCTTGGTCTTCCTATATTACTCCCCTAATTCAATTTGAAATTTGCTGTCCTTAAGAATTATTTTTTCATGATTGGCAGACTGATCAGTTTCATCACTGAAGAAGCTACAAACGCGCAAAGCTCTGAGCAGGGCTGGATCCAGTTAGGTTACTTAGTTTGGCCTGTCGCTTAACCAAAATGCTTCCTTGGGAAGATTCAATAGTTTGGGTATCTGTATAAATTAAACATTAAATTTTGATGGGCTGGGCAAAGGCAATATTGCCCCAATCTTTCTAATACATTAATACTCATTAGCCTGGGGCAAGTGAGGGGTAAATGGACGTTTCTACGCTGCCACCAATTCCTATTTCTTTAGGATCTACGCACTGCGTGCGGTGTTCTGGATGGGTTTGTGGGCACTGACACTCACGCAACCATCAAAGTACGTCAATCCTACTTTTGAAGGATTTTGATTATTCTGCCATCAATGCAGATTTGCACGTTGAAGGGAGCTAAACCATGACAAGTCAGGCCGCAATTACGGAGTCAATACAACTGACGCCCCAGGAGCGGCAGAGTTTAGACCAGCAAGTTCGCTACGAGACAGTCGAAACGCTGCCCATGGTCTGGGCGATCGCCGCCGATCAATTCAGCGATACCCCCGCCCTGGACGCTCCCCATACCCATCCCACCCACACTGTCACCTTCCGGCAGCTATGGCAGAATATCCAGCAGTTGGCGGCAGGGCTACAGTCCCTGGGCCTCCAGCCGGGTGAACACGTTGCCCTGTTTTCCGAGAACGGTCCCCGCTGGTTCATGGCCGATCAGGGGATTATGGCCACGGGCGCGGTGGGGGTGGTGCGCAGCTCCCAGGCCGACGATGCTGAGCTGTTCTATATTCTGGGGCACAGCGATGCGGTGGGGCTGATCGTGGAAGATCAGAAAACCCTGAAGCGGTTGGGCGATCGCCTCCAGTCCTTCCCCTTAAAGTTCGTCGTCCTCCTCTCTGACGAAACCCCCGAGGCTGAGCTGGGCAAACCCATCCTCAACTTTCCGCAACTCATGGAGGCAGGGGCGGAGCAGTCGCTCAGGGAAACTTCGCGATCGCTCGACGACCTGGCCACCCTGCTCTATACCTCAGGCACAACCGGCAAACCCAAAGGGGTCATGCTTACCCACCGCAACCTGCTGCACCAGATTAATGTGCTGGGGTCGATTGTAAATTTGGGGAGGGGCGATCGCATTCTGAGCATCCTGCCCACCTGGCACATCTACGAGCGGACGGTGGAGTACTTCGCCCTTTCCCAGGGCTGCACCCTGGTATACACCGACCTGCGTCACTTCAAGCGCGATTTGCAGCAGCAGCACCCCGTCTTTTTTGTCTCGGTGCCCCGACTGCTGGAGGCAATTTATGACGCCGTTCAGAAACAGATTCGCCAGCAGTCCGACCTGCGGCAGCGGCTGGCCCGTTCCGCGATCGCCACCAGCCACCGCTACATCCAGGCAAAGCGCATTGTGGAAGGCCGCAGCCTGGAGCAGCCCTCCCCCTCTCCCTGGCAGGTGGCCCAGGCACGGTTGCAGATGCTGGCCCTTGGCCCGCTCCATGCCGCTGGCGATCGCACCGTCTACCGTCAAATTTGGGAAGGGATCGGCCCAGATCTCAGGCAAATCATCTGCGGCGGTGGCTCCCTCAGTGCCGACCTGGACACCTTCTTTGAGATCATCGGTTTGGAGGTCATTGTTGGCTATGGCCTCACGGAAACCGCCCCCGTCCTCACGGCCCGCCGTCCCTGGCACAACCTGCGGGGTTCCGCCGGACGACCCATCCTGCACACCGAAGTGCAAATTGTAGATTCTCAGACGAGGGAAACGCTCCAGCAGGGGCAGCAGGGTTCCGTATTGGTGAGGGGACCGCAGGTTATGCGGGGCTACTACCACAACCCCGAGGCGACGGCAAAGGTCATCAACGCCGATGGCTGGTTTGACACCGAGGATCAGGGCTGGCTCACGCCCCAGAACGACCTGATTCTGACGGGGCGGGTAAAGGACACCATCGTCCTCACCAACGGCGAAAATGTGGAACCCCAGCCCATTGAGGAGGCGATCGCCCGCAGTCCGTTTGTGGATCAAATCATGGTGGTGGGGCAGGATGCGCGATCGCTCGGTGCCCTGATCGTCCCCAATGTGGAAAATTTGCAGGACTGGGCCAGGGAGCACCAGGTGGATCTGCCGCCCCTGGAATTTCAGGACGACCGTCCGGGAGTCGTCGAGATCAGTGACCAGTATTCAGCACTCCATGACCTGTTTCGCCAGGAGCTAAACCGGGAAGTAAAAGACCGCCCTGGCTTCAGCCCCAACGATCGCATCGGCCCCTTCCGCCTGCTCACTACCCCGTTTTCCATCGAGAACGGCCTGATGACCCAAACGCTGAAAATCAAGCGCCATGCGGTGACGGAGCAATACGGGGAAACCGTCGAGGAGATGTTTAGCCGGACGGATTGATCGGGTGTTGACGGTGGGCACAAATTTTGTAGGGGCAAATGGCCATTTGCCCTTACGGTAGGTAAACGGTTCAGTTCAGGGTGATTTGCAGGGACGGTAATGGGGGCAGCGATCGCACGGTCCCGCCGGATTCACGGCGCACCGCAGCACCTCCGACCGGGCGTTGTAAAAACAGGTGACATCCCCCATCACCCAGCGCCCGTCCCAGAGGGTGCGCTCTACGGGCGTCTCAACCTTTTGCACGTAAAGCAGAATTTGGTGGAGCTGATACCGTCCCGCCTTAAGGCAATAGCGATGTCGCCGCTCCAGGACGGTGTAGATCTGGCCATCAACGTCCAGATAGGCTCCCGGCTGGGGATTCCAGTCGAGATACCGCTGTCCGAGATTCGTCTGCGGATGGTTGAGAACGATTTCGGTCGGTAGGGATTTCAGCTCCATAACAGCTTAGTGGCAACAGCAAACGGGGGACGGACAAAGGAATGGGGATGGGCGCAAAGGCTCATCCCCACTGTCCTTTACTCAAGCGTGTCAGGATTCGACTCTACGAGGCCGCCTGGCGCTCCTTCGCTTCCTTAATCACCACCTCAGCCACATTGCTGGGGCAGGGGGCGTAGTGGGAGAACGACATGGAGAACTGGCCCCGACCGGAGGTCATGGTGCGCAGGTCACCAATGTAGCCAAACATCTCGCTCAGGGGCACGTCTGCCTTGATGCGGACGCCGGTCAGGCCAGCATCCTGGGACTTGATCATGCCCCGGCGGCGGTTCAGGTCGCCGATGACGTCGCCCATGTAGTCATCGGGGGTGAACACGTCCACGTTCATGATTGGCTCTAGAAGCTGTAGCCCCGCCTTGGGCAGGGATTGGCGATAGGCGGCCTTGGCGGCAACTTCGAAGGCGATCGCCGACGAGTCCACCGGGTGAAAGCCCCCATCCGTCAGCGTCACCTTCAGATCCACCACCGGGAACCCGGCCAGCGGCCCTTTGTCCACGCTGGTTTGGAAACCCTTCTGCACCGCAGGCCAGAATTCGCGGGGCACGTTACCGCCCGTGACCTTGGACTCGAAGAAGAAGCCGCTGCCCTGCTCACCCGGCTCGATGACGTAGTCGATCTTGGCGTACTGACCGGAACCACCGGACTGCTTCTTGTGGGTGTAGCTGTCCTGGAACACTTTGGTGATGGACTCGCGGTAGGCCACCTGGGGCTTGCCCACTTCGACTTCCACGCCGTGGGTGCGCTTCAGGATGTCCACTTTAATGTCCAGGTGCAGTTCGCCCATGCCCTTGAGGATGGTTTCGCCGCTCTCCTGGTCGGTTTCCACATAGAAGGAGGGGTCTTCCTGCACCATTTTGCTGAGGGCCACGCCCATTTTCTCGTTGTCGCCCTTTTTCTTGGGGTAGACGGCAACGGAGATCACGGGTTCGGGGAAGACCATCGGTTCCAGGGTGGCCGGTTGTTTCGGATCGCAGAGGGTATGGCCGGTCTGCACGTTCTTCAGACCGACGATGGCGATGATGTCGCCCGCCTGCGCCCACTCGATCTCCTCGCGGGAGTTGGCGTGCATTTCCACCAGACGGCCAATGCGCTCGGTCTTGCCCGTGGCAGTGTTGAGGACGGTGTCGCCCTTGTGGATCTGCCCGGAGTAGATACGGGTGAAGGTGAGGGCACCGAAGCGATCGTCCATGATTTTGAAGGCGAGCGATCGCAGCGGCTTTTCGGGATCAACATAGGCATAGCTGCCCGTCTCGTTGCCCTCCAAGTCGATTTCTGGCTGAGGCTTCACTTCCATCGGGTTGGGCAGGTAATCCACTACGGCATCCAGCACGAGCTGCACCCCCTTGTTCTTAAAGGAGGAGCCGCAGTAGGTGGGGAAGAAGGCCAGGTTGATGGTGCCCTTGCGGACGCAGCGCTTGATTTCGTCAACGCTCAGCTCTTCTCCTTCCAGGTATTTCTCCATCAGCTCGTCGTCCTGCTCCACGGCGGTTTCAATGAGCTGTTCCCGGTAGGTTTCTACGTCGTCCACCATATCGGCGGGCACGTCTTTAACTTCATAGTTCATGGGATCGCCCGACTCGTCCCAGACCCAGGCTTTGCGCGTAATCAGGTCAACCACGCCCACAAAATCGGTCTCGCGACCAATGGGCAGCACCATGACCAGGGGCTTGGCCGCCAGTACCGTGTCAATTTGCTTCACAACGCGGAAAAAGTCGGCCCCAGTGCGATCGAGCTTATTTACATAGATGATCCGAGCCACCTTGGAATCGTTTGCGTAGCGCCAGTTCGTTTCAGACTGGGGTTCGACACCGCCCGATCCGCAAAAAACACCAATGCCGCCGTCGAGCACCTTCAGAGAGCGATAGACCTCAATCGTGAAATCGACGTGGCCGGGGGTGTCGATGATGTTGAGCTGGTGCTCCTTCCAGAAGCAGGAGGTGGCAGCGGATTGGATCGTAATCCCCCGCTCCTGCTCTTGCTCCATGAAGTCAGTCGTAGCCGCACCCTCATGCACCTCACCAATCTTGTGGATTTTACCCGTGAGTTTCAGGATTCGTTCGGTTGTGGTGGTCTTCCCGGCGTCTACGTGGGCAAAGATACCGATGTTCCGATAGCGCGTGATGTCTTTCTGCATATCTGCTCTCTGTTTCAGTGCGACAAATCCAAATCATTGGTGATCGCCCCCAGGGTAACCCTAGAGGGAATCGGTGTTGCCTTTGTAGCCATTGCGAATCGAGTCTCAATCACGCGAAACATGACTTGATGTCTTTTCGAGGCATGGCGACAGCGCCAACTATTAAACAATTGTAAAATATCTCCTCACCCAGGTGGAAGATGCGGAGAGATTCGTACCCTCGTCTAGTTTATCGAACTGCCCTACCCGGTTTGGGGGAAGAAAACCGAATCAGGTCTGGGGTGGTCAGTTTAAGGATTTCTGCATAGTCCGCATAGGTTTTCGTCGGTGAGAGGTATCTCCTGTCAGCACGCCCGGAGGAGAGAACCGATGAAACGCTTACTCTCAGGTTTACTACTACTGACGGCGATCGCCTATGAGGTTGGCTACCTTGCCCAGGACGCCGCACCCGCCTTATCCTTCTCCGCCCACTGCACCAACTGTTCCCAATGGGTCGCCCCCTCTAACAACATGTCTGACGTTGCGGCCCACCTGGAGCATCAGGAATTTACGCCAACCGACCGGGGACTGCCTCAACGTCGTGCCGGTGGGGGCACACGCTAAATAAAAAATTGCCCCGCTTCCCGATGGAAAGCTGGGGCACGTTGTCGTTTCTCTGTTGTTTCTCTGACGCTTATATTTATCTTTTAAGGATTTTTATCTTGGAGTTTTTTAAGTCGGCTGTCCGCTCGTCTCTCTGGCTCTGTTTATGGCTTCACCTCTGGGGGAGACGATTACGGAAACCCGGAGAAATTGCCGAAACGAATTATCTTTGATCTGGCGATCATTGCCCATGGGCCTGATTGACTGACAAAAGATCCGATGTAGGTTGGCGTTGAGCAACGCGTTCGCATAGCGTCTCCGAAGGAGTTAACCCAACACCAGCAAGGGTTGCGATGGGTTACGCTGGCGCGAACCCATCCTACGGCAGAATGAGGGTTGCAAAAGTTTTGTCAGTCAACCAGCTTACAAATACGTACCAAATACGCACCAAACACACGTTGAATGTGCTTCAAAGTAGTTGCAAACCTCACGAAATATTGCCGAAAAATGTTCCCAAAAACTCTCTATCTTTTGAGGGAAATTGTTTGACAGAACGGTAACAGTACACTCCATCTCAGGTATATTGTGACCTCCGGATGCTCACTCTACGCTGAAGAGATGCCGAAATCTACCGTGCTTTAAAAGATACGGCGGATGTAGGAACGCTGTTTAGAGGATTTACCGTGATGTTGATTCAAAAGATTGGTTTACTCTTAGGCCTTGTTAGCACGACGGCTGCTGTTAGCCTGAGTGGCGGCCAGGCTTTGGCCCAGATCGGCGAGCCAGATACCTCCCAGGATGGTCTGAATACCGAAGATAACTACGAGGATAGTTACGACTACGAAATCTCTGATGAAGGAATGGAAATCCTTTGCGATCGCTTCCCCCTAAACTCTCGCTGTGAGGGCATGGTAGGCGGCGAGGATGGCCCCCTGCGCGACGAGCGCACCGAGCCGAGCGTCTTTGATGAGTCCCCCAGTGCTCCCGATGAACCCAGCGAAATTGACGATACGGGAGCAGATGATCCAGCGGAGTTTCCTAACCAGCTTTAATCGTTACATACGGGTTCCCGATTAAAGCGGAACAAGATTAGCAGGACAGTCTGGGGGCGCGGCGTGTCTCACTGCTGATTGACTGACAAAAGTTTATGGCCCTCACCCCCAACCCCTCTCCCAGAGGGCGAGGGGAGCCGAACCAATGCTCCTGTTCCCTCTCCCTTCGGGAGAGGGCTAGGGTGAGGGCTTCCGGGCAGCGGTTCGTAAGTTTTGTCAGTCA
>JAYKGU010000099.1:0-27940 GCA_035285585.1 Synechococcales cyanobacterium | reverse complement strand
GTTCTCCACATTCGCGACAACGACGCCGCCGCCCGGTTTTTTGGCACCACCCCTGAACAGACGCGCCAGAAGCGATCCAGCGAAATGGGCACCTCCCCCGAACAGATTCAGCTCTGGATGCACCATTACCGAAACTCAGAGCGGCTTCAGGCTCCCGTGCAGTTTGAGTATGTCCACTATCGCGATCGCCAGGAATACTGGTTAGCAGCAACGGTTTGCCCCATCAAAACCAGTCTGCGCGCCTCCCCCAGATTTGCCTATGTGGTTGAAGACATCACTGAGCGGAAGCGGGTTGAGGCCGAACGCCGCCGCATGGAGGCAGAAGTGCGTCAGCTCAACGCCAGGCTGGAGCAGCGGGTGCAGGAGCGCACCGCCGAGCTGGAGGCGGTTAACCAGCGGCTGGAGCAGGAAATTCGCGATCGCAAGCAGTACGAAAAGGATCTGCAGCAGCGAGCGACGGAACTGGCCCAGGTCAACCAACTGCTGGCGCAAACCACCCTCGACCTGGAACGTCGCAACCGGGAGCTGGACAAGTTTGCCTATGTGGCCTCCCACGATCTGAAAGCACCGCTGCGGGCCATTTCCAACCTTTCGGAGTGGATTGAGGAAGACGCCGGTGACCAGCTTTCTGATGAGAGCAAATACCACCTCCAGCTTTTGCGCAGGCGGGTCAACCGCATGGAGATGCTAATCGTCGCCCTGCTGAAGTTTTCACGGGCAGGCCGCATCAATTCTCCACCGGAAGAGGTTGATGTCAATTTGCTGCTGGCCGATGTGCTGGAGCTGTTGACGCCCACCAATGGCGTAACCATTCACATCGCTCCAATGCCCATCCTGACAACACAACAACAGGCGCTGCAGCAAATTTTCTTTAACCTGATTGGCAACGCGATTCAACATGGCGATCGCCACGCCAGCGACATCTGGGTATCGGTGGAAGAACGGGACGACCACTACGAGTTTCGGGTTGCCGACAACGGCCCTGGCATCGACCCCCGCTACCACGACAAAATTTTTGAGATTTTCCAAACCCTCAAGCCCCGCGACGAGCTGGAAGCAGCGGGCATTGGTCTATCCCTGGTGAAAAAGCTGGTGGAAGCCGAGGGCGGCTCTGTCTGGCTAGAATCGGATGTGGGACAGGGAGCTACTTTCTACTTCACCTGGCCCAGATGAAATTATTTTTTTGGTGTGCGCCCTGACGGGGCGCACCACCACCTGCTTCACCAGACATTAAATGCGGATGAAAGGACTTGAACCTTCACGTCGCGAAGACACTAGAACCTAAATCTAGCGCGTCTACCAATTCCGCCACATCCGCATGGGTCACGGATGATTATCATAGCAAAGCGATCGCCCCTGCCGCCATGCTTGCCCCGAAGTCGTCCGGTCAGACCTAAGGGTTAGCGAAAAAGTTTCGTCAAACGTTCATGAATCCCCCGCCTTTCGTACCGAGCTTTACGGAGGAAAGCGAACGGGGCGATTACACTGGTAGTGAGGGCAGGGTTATACCCTATGCCCCGTTGGTTCTCTCCTTGCCAATTGCCGGTTAGCAAATATGCTTAATGTTCATGACGGTTTCTTTAACAAAAAATTCTCAGCCGCCGCATCAGCGGCTTTCGCAAGGAGCGTTTAGTCCAGCCGACAGCCAAACGGCGGCATCCGAAAAACCTGTGGCGATCGCTGCCCATCAGGTCAGTATGGTCTTCCAGTCGGGAACCCAATCCTACCCTGCCCTGCAGCAGGTTTCCCTGACGGTTCGCCAGGGCGACATCCATTTGCTGATGGGGCCATCGGGTTCCGGGAAAACCACCCTTTTATCTATTCTAGGGGGAATTTTAACCCCCACCTCCGGCTCGGTGACCATTTTGGGGCGGGATATCACCGCCCTGTCCCGCCGTCGTCTTGCCGAGTTTCGTCTCCACCACATCGGGTTTATTTTTCAGGGGTTCAACCTGTTTCCAGCCCTCACCGCCCTGGAAAATGTGGAGGTGGCGGTAAAGGCAAAAGGCCAGTTTCGGCGATCGCCCCGCAAAGAGGCCCTGGCCCTGCTGGAGCAGGTGGGTCTGGCGGAACAGGCAAAACAGCTGCCCCGCAACCTGTCGGGGGGGCAAAAGCAGCGAGTGGCGATCGCCCGTGCCTTAGCCGGAGATCCGCCCATCATCATGGCCGACGAACCCACCGCCGCCCTCGACTCCCACAATGGCTTTGCCATTATCTCTCTACTAAAGCGGCTGGCCAAGGAAGGCAATGCCACAGTGCTGATGGTCACCCACGATCCCCGCATTCGCAAGGTAGCCGATCACATCCATTACCTGGAAGACGGCATGATTCAGGCATCGGAGTAAGCCCGTGGGGGGCGCTTCTGTGGGGATCATTCCCTGGCAAGAGCGTTGACGAAGGGGGCGATCGCCCCTACAAATTCGTGGGTCGCCTCATAGGGCAGCACGTTGCGCCCTGCCGTGGTGACCCCCTGGCCCTGGGGCAGATGCTCCAGGTAGCGGCTCATGCGCTCGTCGGGGGTTTCTGACCGACCAGAGCGGCCAATGCTGGAGGCCGTTTCTCCCAGCACCACCAGCGTGGGCACGTCCAGAGCCTTGATGGCGGCAGTGTAGTCTTGCCGCCAGAAGCCCGACAGAAAGGAATAGACGGCATGGCGGCTGGCGGGATCCTGGGCACCCGCCTCCAGGGTGTCGAGCCAATGGGCGTCCACCGCCGCCTCATCGGCAAAGAGCTGCCGCACCGAGAAGGAGCGCAGGAACTCCCGCCGTCGCGCATAGCGATAGAAGGCACTGCCCAGGGGAGAGTCGAACAGGCTCCAGCTCAGGCGATCCTGCCAGTCAGGAGTCTCGTTAGTCATGATGGGCCAGGCCGGTGGGCCTGCCAGAATCAGCCCCCGCATCCAGTCCAGCCCCTGTGGCTGCTGAGAGAGGGCGATCGCCACGGGAAACAGCGCCCCCTGGGCCACCACAATGGCGGGAGATTGAATAACGGTTTTCAAAAAGTGGAGGAGCTGGGCGGCCCAATCAGCGGGGTAGTAGGCCACGTGGGGCATAGCGCTTTCGCCACAGCCCAGCAGGTCTGGCACATAGAGGGGCGAGGATTGCCCCTGACCAACCCATGCCTGGGCAAACCGATCCCAAAACCGGCGGGAGAGGCCCACGCCGATGGGGTGGATGAGCAGCAGGGGAGGGCTGCCCCCATTCGCCCCCGCATGCCGCACCTCGTAGGCACAGCGGTAGCCCCGCCATTCGTAGAACTGGGTCGGCACAGGGGAAGACAGACCCGCACCCTGCTCCGAAACGCGACTGATTGACTCGCTGGATTGCATGACACCCACCCAAAAATCTAATTTGATTTTAGGAGATGGCGGACGGGCTAGCGAATCGCTTCCGATAGATGATGGGCGGTCGCCTCTACCAGGGAAATGGTGTCTTCGTACATCATGCGCGTTGGCCCCAGGATGCCGATGCTGCCCACAGCGTTATCGCCCCGATGGTAGATTGCCGACACCAGCGTACAGGTTTGCATTGGCTCCAGGGGATTTTCGGTGCCGATGCGAATAGAGACGTTGGGGTAGCTGCCCCGGTCGGCGTCGGCAGGTTCTTCCTCAAAAATCAGCGGCAGGAGCTGATCCTGGTCTTCTTCTAGAAGCTGAAGAATCATCTGCACCTGCTGGAGTTCGGCAAACTCGGGCTGCCGCCGCAGCACCTCCGCTACGCCACTCACCAAAAGCTGGGGCATGCCCAACTGGTGCTGGGTGCGCCGTCGGATCTCCCCTAAAGAGTCATGCAGGCGGTTGGCGTAGCGCTCCAGCTCGCGGCCCAGCTCACTCCAGTCGAGGGTGTTAATTTCCTGGAGCGATCGCCCCCGCAGATGGTGATTCAAAAAGTTGGAGAGAATTTGCAGCTCTCGCTCCAGCATTTCGGTATCTATGGAGTCCTCATTGAGGATGGGCAGATCCATCAGGGTAGACTCGGTCTCGTAGGTATCAAAGACAACAATAACCATCACCTGCCTTGGCTCCATCAGCACCAATTGCAGGTGGCGCAGCACCGACGCCTTCGAGCGGGGCAGGGTAATCAGCGTGATGTAGCCACTGAGCTGGGATAGGAGCTGAGCCGCCCCCCGTAGCAGGGCCTCCAGGCTCCAGTCTTCCCAGTTGAGCTGGGCGCTTAGCAGTTGCTCCACCTGCCGCCCCATGGTATCGGACGGCTTCAGGAGCTGATCGACGTAGATGCGATAGCCCGAATCGGAAGGGATGCGCCCCGCCGAGGTGTGGGGCTGGTAGAGCAGACCCGCCTTCTCCAGCCGCCCCATGGCATTGCGAATCGTGGCCGAGCTGACATTGAGGTTGAATTCCTCAAGCAATGCTTCAGAGCCAACGGGCCGAGCCGTGGCGACATACTGCCGCACGGTAGCCCACAGGACGTGCTGCTGGCGATTGTTGAGCTTGATCGGCGTCGGTGGCATGGAAACAGATGATGTTAAAGGATTTGTAAAGTTTTACGGGGTTAATAAGAAGTTCAAAAAGGAAAGTAAGGGTTGGGAAGATGGACTGGCTGCTTCCCAGCAATCTTCCTGACCTGTCTTTATATTTACCGAATTAAAGGTTTTTCCGATCGTAGCAATCAATACCGGGAAAGGGAGGAATCTACCCGAACAGCGTAGGCATCAATGCCGCCTGCCAGGTTCTTCACGTTGGTAAACCCCTGGTTCATGAGCCACTGGCACATCTGAGCCGAGCGAATGCCGTGGTGGCACATGACGATCGTTTCGGCGTGGGGGTCAAACTGGGACTGAATCTGGCCGCCCCACTGGGCAAACTGGCTCAGGGGCAGATTGGTGAATCCATCTAAATGGGCGATCGCCCACTCGTCTGGCTCCCGCACATCAATCAGCTGGAGCGCATCGGGGGACTGCTGAATGCGCTCTGAAAATTCTTCAACCTCGATCTGGGCAATGGATTGAAACGATGGCGTCATTTTAGGATCTGGTGGTACAAAGCAATGGTTACACGGACAAGCCAAAGCCTTTTTCGCCCTCGATTCTATCCTAATTTTCACAGAGGCGGATCCTGGATGGGAGAGCTGAGTGCTGGTACTGCAAGGACTTCAGCCATCCTGAAAGCAGAGCCTTCGGGGGAGTTTCGCAGGTGGAACCTGAAAACCAGGTAGCCGGGGAAATGGGGTTTAAACAGGGCAATCGGCTGTCGCTGTCCGGCAATGGCGAAGTGAAGAGGGAGGGTCATGCCGCAAAACAGACAACAGCCGATCTTTAGTTTAAGTAGGGTTAACAGAATTCCGTGAAGAGGATTTTGGAACGTGAAGTTAGAGGAAATATAGGAAACAGTTTGCCTGGAGAGATGGGGTTGGCAGCCGATCACTCCGTTTCGATGAATTCGGGCCTTACTTCAAGAGCCGGGTGATGCGGACATCGTATTCAGTTGCCCTGGGATGGTCGTTTCGGGCCTGGAAACGGGCCTCAGCGTCGGCCTTTTGCAGCGACTCGGCGTTAATTTCGTAGCGATAGGTATCGTTGTGCAGCGCTGCGCCTGTGGGTTCCAGATATTCCCGCGTGTCAACCCATACTTCGTAGGTGTGTACCATTGGAAAGCCTCCCTATGGGGTTTGATGTGTAGTGGAATACTTTCAGTATAGGAAGGTCTGACGGGGCAAAACGTTGAACTATTGCAACGTTTCGTTGCCCCAAGTGTCGGGAGCGCTACAAAGTGTTAAGGAATACAGGGAGGGTGGGCAGGTGGGGGGTTCCCGTCCACCCGTCCACCCATCCACTCGTCCACCCGACTACGGTGCGATCGCCCCTTCTTCCTGCGCCGCCTGATTCAACTGCTGGATCAGTGCCTCGATCTGCTGCTGATAGTCACCATAGGTAGCCCAGTCACCGTTCTGGAGAGCGGTTTGGGCCTGCTCGTAGGTGGTGACCAGCTCCTGGGTGAGGACACGCAGTTCTCCGGGGAGGGGGGCGAGGGCTTCGCCGACGGCGGTTCCTGGGGGGGCGTCCTGGGGCAGGGGAATTTCGAAGATGCTGGCCAGGGCCTGATCCAGGGTTTCCTCCATCGCGACTTCATCGCCATAGGCGGCGATCACCCGGCGGAGTTCGGGCAGCTCCCCCTGTTCGGCCCGCAGGTAGACCGGCTCGACGTAGAGCAGGGATTCCTCGATGGGGATGACCAGCAGATCGCCGCGAATCACGCGGGAACCTTCCTGGCTCCACAGGGTGAGCTGCTGGGAGATATCGGGGTTCTGGTCAATGCGGGCCTCAACCTGGCGGGGGCCGTAGACCAGCTCCTGCTTGGGGAATTCGTAGAGCAGCAGCTTGCCGTAGTCTTCTTTGTCGGAGCGGGCCGCCATCCAGGCGATCATATTGTTCTTGTTGACGGGGGTGAAGGGCAGGATCAGGGCAAATTCTTCGCGATCGCCCTCCGGTAGCCGCAAAATCACGTAGTACGGCTCCATGAGCTGTTCGGTGCCCTCATAAATCTCCGTGGGAAAGCGCCACAGGTCTTCCCGGTTATAAAACACGTCGGGGGTGTCCATGTGGTATGAGAGGTAGACCTGGGCCTGGATTTTGAAGAAGTCCAGGGGATAGCGGAAGTGTTCGTCGACGTTGGCGGGAATGTCCGCTGGATCAATGAACAGAGAGGGGAAGATTTTGCGGTAGGTGGTCAGCAGCGGATCGTCGTCGTTGATGGCGTAGAACTGGACGGTGCCGTCGAAGGCATCCACTACCACCTTCACCGAATTACGGATGTAGTTGATGTCCCCTTCGGCCACCGCCCGCACGTCCAGGTTATTGAGCACCGGCCCTGCGCCGCTGGTGCGGGCCACGGGTTCGGAATAGGGGTAGCGATCGCTCACCGTATACGCATCAATAAACCACTTCAAGCGGCCATCAATGATGGTGATGTACGGATCGGTATCGAACTGTAGAAACGGGGCGATGCGCTGCGCCCGCTCCCGCACATCCCGGTGGTAGAGAATGCGCGAGTCGGGGGTGAAGTAGTTGGAGATCAGCACCCGCAGACTGCCCAGGTCGTAGGCGTAGGCCAGCCGCCGCCCGAAGGAGCCGATGGACACGCCCCCCTCCCCGTCGTAGAAAGTGGTGGCGTTTTCGTCTCCCTGGGGAAAGTCAAATTCCGGGGTGGACGTGTTGGTGAAGACATAGTAATCCGTGAGTTCGCCGTAGTAGATGGCGGGTTCGGTGACGTCCAGGTCAATCTCCGGCGACTCCGGAGGAATGTCCTGGATAAACAGCAGGGGCAGCCCCTGGGGGGTGACCTCGTTCACCGGACTCATGACTACACCGTAGCCGTGGGTGTATTTCAGCCGCTGGTTTACCCAGGTTTGGGCCGCCTCCGCCAGTTGGGCGTAGGACAGCTCGCGGGCCGCCAGCATCACCTGCCGGTAGTTGCCGTTGAGCACGTAGCGGTCAATGTCCACGTCCTCAATGCGGTAGTACAGACGGATTTCCTGGAGCTGGCGGTAGGTGCTCAGCAGGGGGCGGTAGTCCCACAGGCGAATGTTGCGCAGGGTGGACTGGTTTTCCAGCAGCGCGTCCCGATCCAGCGTCGTGTTGGCGGGATAGTCCTCCGTCTCCACACTTTCCAACTGGTAGGCCATGCGGGTGAACTCAAGGTTATTGGCGATGTAGGGCCGTTCCTTATCCAGCTCATTGGGTTCCACGATGAACTGCTGCTGAAACCAGGGGTAGATGCCGCTGGCCAGAATCAGCGCCGCCAGGTAGATCACAATGCCGTAGATGGGCAGGGCAAAGCCGCCCCGCCACAGGGAAGCAATCAGCAGCACCGCCAGAGCCAGGGTGGCAAAGCCCATGAACCAGTAGGCCTGGAGCTGGGCGTGGGTGTCGGTGTAGCCCGCCCCAAAGACGACGCCATCGGTGGAGTAGAGCAGCTCGAAGCGCTGAATCCAGAAGTCCACGGCCACGAGGATGGCGATCGCCACCAGCAGCAAACTCACGTGTAGCTTGGCCTGCCCCCGCAGCAGATATTTCCAGCCGTACTGGGTGGTGATTGCGCCTTTGAGGCCATAGACCACCAGGGTGAAAATCAGCGACCACACCAGCAGCGCCATCAGCCAGTCGGCAATGGCTTCGTACAGCGGCAGGCGAAAGACGTAGAAGCCAATGTCCTGCCCATAGATGGGGTCGGCCTGCCCAAAGGCGGTGGCATTGAAGTATTTGAGAATGGTTTCCCAGGCGGAGACGCCATTGGCGGCGGCCAGGAAGGCGATCGCCAGCAGCGCCAACACCAGCAGGGTGGGAATGAACCCGATGATGGGCCGAACGTCTACCTGGTTGGACTGGAGCGACTGGGGAATCTGGAAGGGGCGATCGCGCGTCACCCCCATGGCAATGCGGTAGTTGCCCCAAAGGACGATGGCATAGATAGCAAAAATAGCGACCCACACCCCAATCTGCCAGGAGATGCGGGTCCAGAACACGTCGGCAAAGCCGATGGCGTCAAACCACCAGGATTCGGTCAGAATGTGGACGAGCGTTCCCGAAAAGATGAGGAGGAGGATCAGCGCGGGAATGGCGATCGCCACAGCGGCACGGAGCGATTTCATGGAGAATTGTTTCAGAAAGTTCTGGGGTCAATGTCTCCAGGATATCGGGCCGCGCCCCCAGTCACCTCTCTAAAGGGTTAGACATTTCGGCGGTTTTTGACGTGGAACCCATCGAAATCGGCGCAACACCATTCCCCGCAACAACAATTCCTCACAACGTGGCGCAGGGTCAGGTGCCCATTAGCTGTCGCAGGGCGGCTATCAGGCGATCGCACTCGTCTTCTAAGGTAAAGTAATGGACGCAGGCGCGAATGCAGTCGGGGTCAAGCAGGGTGCGCAGCATGAAACCCTGTCGCTCCAGGGCTTTGACTAGTTCCGAATGTTTGACCTCAGGCCGTTTCACCTGAAACGATACCAGCCCTGCCTCTGGAGGGGCGAGGCGCAAGCAGTGGAGGTCAGGGATGTCCACCAACCTTTCCCAGAGGTAGCGGCTTAAATAGGTGATGCGCTGATAGCGATCGGCGGCGGTGCCCCAGCAGTTGTGGGTGGCGATCGCCTCCCGTAGAGCCGGATACAGGGTCACATCGCAGGTGGCCACTTCAAAGCGCGTGCCGCCCGCCTGCCAGCCAGTGGGCATCCCGGCCTCATCCTTTGTAATGCCTCGCCAGCCAATGAAGGTGGGACGAATGCTCTCCAGTGCTTGCGGACTGACGTACAGCGCCCCCACCCCCGCCGGACCACAGAGCCACTTATGCCCCGTGAAGGCGTAGAAATCTACCCCCAGGCTGGCCAGATCCAGGGGCAGCGACCCGGCAGACTGGGCCGCATCTACTAGAACTCGCACGGGCTGCTGCCGCTGATTGAGGGTTCGGTGGCAGGCTTGCACAATGTCTTGAAGCGGTAAGACCTGCCCCGTATTCCACAGCAAATGGCTGATTACCACCAGACGGGTTTCGGGCTGGAGGTGCTGGGTAATCGCAGCAACCGGATCGCCGCCGTTGAGGGTGTCCAGGATGGAGCAGACGGAGGTGCGGATGCCGAAGCGGTGCTCCAGCTCCTGGATGGCGGCGATGATACCGGGGTGCTCGCAGTCCGACAGCACCAGGTGGTCGCCCGCCTGCCAGTCAAAGCCCCAGAGGGGAATGTTGCAGCCTGTGGTGACGTTTTCGGTCAGGGTGATGGTGTCAGGGGTGACGTGAAGCTCAGTGGCGATCGCCCCTCGAACTTGCGTAATCTCTTGAAGCATCCAGCCATTGGCTTCTCCAGAAAAAGGCCCCGTACGCTGTAGGGTTTCATGGGCCTCCCGGATAGCAGCGATCGCTGATTGGGGCATTGGCCCCTGCCCCCCGTAGTTGAAATAGGTTTTGTTGCCGAGGGCAGGGAAGTGTTGGCGGTGCTGTTCCAGGTGGGCGGGCGAAAACGGGGTCGTCATAGGTCGATAGATTTAGTGGTGACAGAAAAGACTAAAGCCACCGGCATTGTGACATTATTTAACAATTCCTGGGGTTGCTGATCCCCGAATGCAGACAAAACCAGCAAAGTCAAGGTACAGTCATAGAATACGGGCCATTTACGCCATTAGGTAGTTGGGCGATCGCCAGAGCCACATCTAACTCCCATCGCCTATTGCAGTACCCTGAACCCTCATTCCAGGAGGATAGCATTATTAGTCCTCGTCATTCCGAACCAGTTGATGCGATGAGGCATGAGGCGGCCTCCATTCCCCTGCGAGTTTCGGAAGCTCTGCACCCAAATGAGCGTTCAGCATCTCCCTCCACCGCTTCAGCAGCGGTCTCCCAGGCTGTGCGATCCGCCCCCGAAGAGTTTCCTGCTGCCCTGGGCCGATCATCGCCCCTTGTCATTACTGACGAGCGGCTGCTCAACTACCAGCGCTGTACGCGGCGGGCCTTCCTCGATGTCTTTGGCCCCAGTGACCAGCAAGACCCCCCCAGCGACTATCTCCTGAAGCTCCATCAAGACAGCTCCAACCACCAGCGAGCGGTGATTACAGAACATAACGCGATTACCCCCCACTACCCCCACCACAATTGGGAAGCGGGCGCGAAGGCTACCCTGGCCATTATGCAGCAGGGGGTAGAAGCCATTTCCCACGGCGTGATTCTCCGCCAGCGGCCCGATGGCGTCACCCTGGTCAGCCGCCCCAAGTTATTAATTAAACAACCGGGCTGGTCTTACTTTGGCAACTGGGTTTACCTGCCTGCCGACATCAAATTAGGCAAACGACCCAAGGCCGATTACCAGGTCGTGTCTGCCTTCCACGCCTACGTGCTGGCGGAGGTGCAGGGGGCCTGGACCGAAACAAGCTGGCTCATTCTGCGACAGGGCAATGTCTATGAGGTGAATCTGGTCGACCAGTTGCCCAAGATGCAGGAGATTCTGGAAGGCTGCATCCACATGATGCGAGACCAGCGAGAACCCGCCGTTTTTATCGCCCGCAACCGCTGCGACCTCTGTCAATGGTTTTCCCACTGTTATGGTGTTGCTCAACGTGAGCAACACCTTTCGCTTTTACCGGGGGTTACGCCCAGCCGCTACCACTACCTGCACGGGCTAAACCTGACTACGGTGGAAGCCCTGGCGGCCACTACCCCAGCCCAGCTCGAACCCCTCCCTGGCTTTGGTGCCCAGGTAGCCCATCGGCTCGTGCGGCAGGCCCAGGCCACCCACCATCAAAGAGCCATGCCCACCTTTGACGCCCCCCATCCAACCGCCCTGCCATCGCGGCTCAACGACTGGCTGCCCACTGCCCCGGTCGAGCTTTACTTTGACATTGAGGCGGCCCCAGAGCGGGAATTAATCTACCTCCACGGGGTGCTGGTGGTGGATCGGCGCACCGGGCAGGACACCTTTCACCCGCTGCTGGCCACCTCCCCGGAGGACGAACAGGCCATCTGGGAGCAGTTTCTGGCCCTGACCCACCAGTACCCTGACGCCCCCATCTTCCATTTCTGCCCCTACGAAGCTCAAACGGTGAAAAAGCTGGCCCGCCTCTATGACGTGCCGGAGGACGCCATCCAGCCCTTAATCGATCGCTTCGTGGATCTGCATGACTGCGTTGTCTCTACCACGACGCTGCCCATTGAGAGCTATGCCCTCAAGTCCATCGCCCGCTGGCTAGGCTTTGAGTGGCGCGACTCGGGCGCAAATGGGGCGCAGTCCATCTACTGGTATGATCAATGGCTGGTGACGGGCGATCGCACCTTCCTCGACACCATCCTCCGCTACAACGAAGACGACTGTCGGGCCACCTGGCACGTGAAAGACTGGCTGGTGGCGTTTTTGCAGGAGCACTATCCACAATCAACCATTAAGTAGTTCAGCACAATCAAATTCTAAGGCCGCACCTTCCGGCCCAAAATCATCAGGTCGCAGGTGCCCACGTCAAACTGGGCGACGCTGGGCAAAAAGCCCCATTCCTGAAAGCCAAAGCGCTGCAGCAGCCGCAGACTCGGCTCATTTTGAGCAAAAACCAGCCCCAGCAGAGTCGTAAGGTTAAGCGATGGACTGCGGGCGATCGCTTCGGAGAGCAACTGCTGGCCCACCCCCTGCCGCCGATAGCCAGAGGCGACGTAGATGCTGATTTCGGCGGTGGCCCGATAGGCGGGGCGATCGTGGAACGGCTGCAGGCTGATCCAGCCAACCACCTGATCGTCCTGCTCGGCCACCCAGATGGGATAGTCGTGGGGGGAATGGGCCTCAAACCAGGCAAAGCGGCTTTCAATCGAAACGGGCTCGGTGTCTGCGGTGATGCGCCGACTTGGCACCGTGGAGTTATAGATGTCTACGATGGCGGACAGATCGGCCTCTACGGCATCGCGAATGGTGATATTCCGGTGCTGAACGGTTTGAGTTTCCACGGCGGCCCCTTGATGATAAGACATTATCTTGAACCTCTAACAATCGATGATAATGCCGATTGGCGAGGACAATTGCTGCCAAAGCTACGGTCAGTTTAGCTCTCTGGTGGCAGGCCGAGGGTCGTCTGGCGTTCGGCGATCGCCCGTGCCCAAACCTCATGGTCATCCCGCGTCAGCATCACCCGTTTGAAATACGCATCGGGCGTCAGGATCAGCACCAAAAAGTTGGAATTGCGCGTCACATACCAGAACTCTCGGCCTCTGCGGGTGTAGTAGGTGCCTGCGGTAATCACCCCCGGCAGGGCTGTGCCCGGTGCCCGAATGGCCAGCCAGTCCTGGGGCGGTTTTTGGGTTGAAACGTCTTGAATTTGGGCGATGTCAATTTCCAGGGTAGGACTCAGGTAGAAGGCCAGGAGGCGTTCCTGCCAGTCCAGTTCAATCCGAAACGTGCGATCCACCAGGTTTAGCTTCATAGGAGAAGGTGGGGCGATCGCCCACCGGTTACATCCCCTCCAGCCTATAGCGTTTCTACCGTTGGCGGAGTATCGGGGCTGCACCTGGATATGCATTGGGTAGGGGCCAGTGGCCCTTACCGCAGGGGTTAACACCATCACCGTGCGTACCGCCGTTCAGCAAGGTCGTCTCATCTGCATCTAATCAATTCTCAACCATGGGCAAACGTATCCTCATCCCCACGGCTGGATTCCAGAGAGACATTCAGCCCTATTTTTCCCTGGGCATTGGGTTGCAGCGGGCCGGGTTAACCGTAACAGCCGTCGATCTTGTCCATCCAATAGCGTCTATCCTGATAAAGGAGACTGATTCAGGCATCGCCTTTCCCCCATGACCTACTACATCGCGCCCCGCTTCCTCGATAAACTTGCTGTCCACATCACCAAAAACTACCTGAACTTGCCAGGGGTGAGGGTGCCGCTCATCCTTGGCATCCATGGACGGAAAGGGGAAGGCAAAACCTTTCAATGCGAGCTGGCCTTTGATCGCATGGGTATCGAAGTGGTACACATGTCTGGTAGCGAGCTGGAAAGCCCCGATGCGGGTGACCCATCGCGAATGATTCGCCTGCGCTATCGGGAGGCGGCAGAGCTGGTGCGGGTGCGGGGACGGATGGCCGCCCTCATGATTAATGACATTGATGCCGGGGCGGGGCGATTTGACGAAGGTACCCAGTACACGGTCAATACCCAACTGGTGAACGGCACCTTGATGAACATTGCTGATAATCCTACCAACGTCCAGCTTCCTGGCAGCTACGACGACCAGCCCATCCAGCGGGTGCCAATTATCGTGACGGGCAATGACCTGTCCACGCTGTATGCCCCCCTGGTGCGGGAAGGGCGAATGGAAAAGTTTTACTGGGAACCCGATCGCGCCGATCGCATCGGCATTGTCAGCGGCATCTTTGCCCCCGATGGCCTCTCCACCGCAGCGGTGACCGAGCTGGTGGACACCTTTCCGCAGCAGTCCATCGACTTTTATAGTGCCCTGCGCTCCCGGCTGTATGACGAGCAGATCCGCCACTTCATCCACCAAGTAGGGCTGGAGCGGATTTCAGCACGGGTCGTCAATAGCAAGGAAGCCGCTCCGGTCTTTCCTAAACCCGACTTTGGGCTGCAGCATTTGAAGGAAATGGGCGATCGCATCGTCCAGGAACAGCGCCGCCTGGAGGACACGGGCCTGGTGCGGGAATATAACCGGGCACTCAATTACCGCCAGCAGCAGTCAGAACGCCGCTCCCAGGAGCCGTCTAGCAACGGGTCGTCCCAACCCTCGTCGGATTCACCTTCGTTTTATCGGGCTTATGCCTCTCCAGCGGAGCCAGATTACCTGACCGCCCATACCGCCGCCAGCACTAATGGGGCATCCCTCCTGGAGGCAGACATCCTGCAACAGGTACGCCAAACCCTGGCCCAGGGCGGTCGTATTGGCATTGAATACGCCGATGAACGGCGGTTTCGCGTGAATTCCTGGTCAAGCTGCACGTCGATAGAAGGCACAGAGGAGGACGTGCTGTCGCACCTGAAAGCCTGTCTTCAAGACCATGAAAAGGACTATGTGCGGCTGGTGGGCATTGATACGGCTGCAAAGCGACGGATGTTTGAGGCGATCGCGCAGCGCCCCCATTAGCCCGCAGGTGGGTAGGGGCAAACGGTCATTTGCCCCTATGTCGGCTCAGGCTGCCCTCACCCTAAATCCCTCTCCCCAGGGAGAGGGACTTCAACCCCCTTCCCCTTCGCCCTAAGGAAAAGGGGCTAGGGGGTGAGGGCGGTTCACTCTCTACGCTAAGCCTGAGTAGTGACTTTCGAAGTTCAATGTCCTCACCCGTGGTGGCAACATGCCCGGTCTACCACAGACCCTGCACAGGCTCGGTCGCTGCCGGAGTGGTCGTTGTGCGGGGCGTGGTTTGGGTCGTTGTGCCCGGTGTAGTTTGGGTCGTTGTGCGAGGTGTGGTCTGGTAGGTTTCTTCGCGCTGAATGGTGGTTTCAGACTGGGAAACATCAGACTCGGTCGTGGTTTCAGTTTCAGATTCAAAGACGTTGGTTTCGTCCATATCGGTGGACGTCGTGGTTTCGGCGTCAACGTTGGCATTGAGGGTCACGACTTCATCACCGCGAATCAGGGCGATCGCGTTATCGTCCTGGTAGATGACGGTCACTTCTTCACCGACATCCAGGCCCAGCTCATTGATCTCGGCGTTACCCAGATAGATCGTATCCTGGGTACCGTCTTCCAGGTCGACGCGGATTTCGCCAAAGTCGGGATCAACCGCTACCACCGTCGCGGGAACCCGAGTTTGCATGGGGTCGACATCCTGGGCAATGGTCTGCGGTTGGGACTCACCAAGACCCGCACCAGGTAGGGCGATCGCCCGATGTGCGACACCGAGGGACGCAACAACGGCCAGGGCGGAACCCAATAGAACATGGTTTTTGAAACGTAGCATTTGTATACTCCTTCCATTAGCGTTTCCAGGGTTGCCTGACTGCCACACAGGGGCAAGCACGACCTGGTTGACAAAATCTTAGACGTCGCCATGGAAGAAGTGTGTCCACCAAAAGTCTGAAACCTTCGGGAAAGAAATCTAAGAAATCTACGCTTAAACTAAAATTCCTCAGGGGCAGGAGGCACCGGCAAAGGCGTGCCCAGCTTCCCCAGGTCGAGGACATATCCCCCGGTAACCAGATAGACGCTGGAGGCGATCGCCCCAATGTGTCGAGTCAGCGCCCCCAGGCGATCGCGAAACAGCCGCCCGGTCGGGTAGGCGGGAATGACGCCCCAGCCGGTTTCCTCGGCGACTACCACAATGGGGCAGGGGGATTGTTTCAGGCTGGCAATCAGGGCCTTGACCGTCTGCTCCCACAGGTCAGCCCCCTGATCCAGTTGGGTGGCCAGCCAGGTGCCCAGGGAATCGATCAGCAGGCACTGGTGGGGCAGGGCGTCCAGGATGACCTGCTGCAGATCCACTGGCCCTTCCAGCGTTAACCAATCGGCAGGGCGGCGCTGCTGATGTTGCCGAATTCGGCTCGTCCAGTCGGCATCGTCGGGGAGGAGAGGGGCCGTTGCCACATAGACAATCTGCCGGTTGGGATAAGCACAGCGGGCGATCGCCGCCTCTGCCCATTCACTCTTGCCCGACCGGGCCGGCCCCGTCACCAGGATGAGGTGTTTGGCTGCCGGAGAACCCCCATCGGGGTCTACCATGACTGCCGCTCACCATAGGAGCGATCGCTGTTGTTGGCAGGGGACGGCTGTACGGCGAGGGCGGATACCAGATCGCCATTCACCAGGATCTTAATTTGCTGAGCCAGCCGCAGTTCGGCCACGGGTGCCTGGATCAGGTTCGCGACACGGGCGATCGCCTCGGCGGTTTCGAGATCGCGGCAGTGAACCCGCAGCACGCCCCACCAGCGGGTAAGCTTGCAGCCATGAAGCGCTTTGAGTTGGCCGAGTTCCGTGGGGTTTTCGCGGTAAAAATCCAGAATCAGTCGTGTGAGTTGAGAGTACCAGTTCATCATGATCGTTAGTTTGGGTGCCTGGGGATCTTCTGGAGGTCAGCAAATGCAAGAAAGTGCAAAGAAAATGTAAACACACACGCCTAATCTCAAACGCCGAGGTGCTCGATCAATGAGCATCCCATAACCCAATTTGCGTCTACAATTTGCACTTATTTATTAATGCCATTTGCTTTAGCCGATACTCTTATTGAACATCAGGTTTTCTCTGGTTGAAGCAAGGCTGAAAAAAGATTTAATAACTGGTTGGATTTAGCAAAATCCTTGGTCAGGCTAGCCAATGCCTTTCGGGGAAAGGCTTCCAGCCAGGTAGTGCGGATCCAAAAATGTAACAACCCCAGGGGATTTGTTGATATAAGTTAATCAAACAATAAAATTTATCCGCTGGTCTTGAAGGGAGCACTTTAATGATTTGTTTAGGTTTCCCAGGGAGAATTGAGCTAAGTTAGCCCTTTTTGATCGATATAACGAATGGTTCATAATAATGGATAAAACTGGAATGATTTGCTATGTCGGTTCAAATGCGATCGCCCCAATCTCCCAACGCCCAATCCCCTGTTACTCACCCAATTGAGGCTTTGACCGATCCGCTCCTGGCCGAGCCAACTTTGGCCGACACCCTGCGACAGCGCCGCATCCGGTTGGCCCAGCGCTTTGATCACCCGGTGGTGCTGTGGTCGGGCCAGCCCCAGCCGCGCAACTTTCCCGCCAACGTCTACCCGTTCCGCCCCAGCAGCCACTTCCTCTACTTTGCTGGCCTGCCCCTGCGCAACGCCGCTATTCGCCTCAGCCAGGGCCGTTTGGAACTGTTCAAAGACGATCCGTCTGCCGCCAGCGCCCTGTGGCACGGGGCCGAGGCCACGCGGGAAGCACTGGCCACCCAAATGGGAGCCGAGGCCGCCTATCCCCTGGCGGAGCTGGCCCAGCGGCTGGAGGGGGCAGCCTCCATTGCCGTGCAGGATCCCGCCACCCGGGCCGAACAGTCTCGCCTGCTGGGGCGATCGCTCGATGCTGGTTCCCAGGCCCAGGGGCTGGATGGAGATTTGATGCGGGCCATTGTTGAGCTGCGGCTGATTCACGATGGGGGGGCGATCGCCCAAATGCGCAGGGCGGCGGCGGCCACGGTGGCTGCTCACCGGGCAGGCATGGCAGCCACCCCTGAAGCTACCCATGAGGCGGCGGTGCGGGCAGCTATGGAGCAGGTGATTATGGCCCAGGGCATGACCGTTGCCTACAGCAGCATTGTCACCGTGCATGGAGAGGTGCTGCACAACGACCAGTATCACCATCCGCTCCAGCCGGAGGATTTGCTGCTGGCGGATGTGGGGGCAGAGGCGGCATCGGGCTGGGCATCGGACGTGACCCGCACCTGGCCCGTTTCCGGCCAATTCTCCCCCACCCAGCGCGACCTCTATGACCTGGTGCTGGCGGCCCACGATGCCTGTATTGAGGTCATGCAGCCGGGGGTGGAGTATCGGGACGTGCATCTGCTGGCGGCCCGGATCATGGCCGATGGGCTGGCGCAGTTGGGCATCCTGCGGGGCCACGCCGACGATCTGGTGGAAATGGACGCCCACGCCCTGTTTTTTCCCCACGGCATCGGTCACCTGCTGGGACTGGATGTCCATGATATGGAAGACCTGGGGGATCGGGCCGGATATGCAGAAGGCCGCCGTCGCAGCGATCGCTTTGGGTTGGGCTATCTGCGCCTCGATCGCCCCCTGCAACCGGGGATGATCACCACCATCGAACCGGGCTTTTACCAGGTTCCCGCCATTCTCAATGATCCAGAGCGGCGATCGCGCTACCAGGCGGTGGTCAATTGGGATCGGCTGGCCCAGTTTGCCGATGTGCGGGGCATTCGCATTGAGGACGATGTGCTGGTGACGGAGGCGGGCACCGAGGTAATCACCGCCGCCCTGCCGACCCAGGCTGAGGCCATTGAGCAAATGGTGCAGGGCGGCCATTCCCCAACATAATCCGCCCAGGGACGTGAATTCAATAAAATTTTGGCGGTTGGGGCATGGCAACGGTTGGGGCATGGCAACGGTAGCAATGCCATGCCCCACGAAGGGTGGGCAATGCCCACCCTTCGCGAATATTCACGTCAAGTCTCAATTTTTAACACAATTCCCAAACGGCCTTCATCCAAAATTAATTGAATCTCATTTGCATTCAAATTTATTCGAACTACAATTTTGGGTAATCTAAATTCGAACCGAATGCGAATCTGCAAAGGATCAGGATATGGCCGTTACCCGTGCCCCAAAAAGTTGGTTTGCCTCACTGCTCTGGAATTACTGGAGCCTTTTGTTTCTCCTGGGTTTGGGAATTAGTGGGGCGATCGCCCTCCTCAAAGTTCCCGCCCTGCCGCCCCTGCCCCTGGAACTCTCCTGGGAGGGCTGGCTGACCCTCGCCGTAACGGCTGGAACCTTTGTCCTCAATGCCTTTACCCAATTGCCCGCCGACATCGTATTCCTCGGCGGCTTGGCCATCCTGCTGGTGAGCGGCGTCCTCGATCAGAGCGAGGCGCTTGCAGGCTTTAGCAACCCCGGCATGATTACCGTCGGCGTCCTCTATGTGGTGGTGACGGGCCTCCAGCAAACCGGTGGCCTCGGCTGGATTTCCCAAAAAGTTTTAGGGATGCCCAAGGGCTTGACCCCAGCCCTGATTCGCATGATGGCTCCCGTAATCGGCATGAGCGCCTTCCTCAACAACACCCCCGTCGTCGCCATGTTTGTTCCCGTGGTGAGCGAATGGTCGCGGAAGCTGCGCATCAGCCCATCCAAGTTGATGATCCCTCTGAGCTACGCCGCTATTTTTGGCGGCATCTGCACCCTCATCGGCACCAGCACCAACCTGGTGGTCAACGGCCTGCTCATTGCCGGGACAGACCACCCAGGGCTGGGCATGTTTGACATTACCTGGGTCAGTCTGCCCTGTACCCTGGCCGGATTTCTTTACCTGCTGCTGGTCAACCGCTGGCTGCTGCCCGACCGCAAACCCGCCATCAGCGACCACGACGACCCCCGCCAGTACACCCTGGAAATGACCGTGGAAGCCAACAGCCCTCTAGCCGGTAAAACTATCGAAGAGGCAGGACTGCGCCACTTGCCGGGGCTGTTTTTGGGGCAAATTGTGCGGGAAGACCGGGTGATTGCCGCCGTCAGCCCTCGGGAGCGCCTGCGGGAGCAGGATCAGCTCATCTTTGTGGGGGTAATTGATTCCATCGTCGATTTGCAGCGCATTCGCGGCTTGCAGCCCGCCACCGACCAGGTCTTTAAGCTGGATGCCCCCCTGGAAGAACGGTGTCTGATTGAGGTGGTGGTGTCCAACACCTGCCCGCTGGTGGGTCAAACCATCCGCGAGGGCCAGTTCCGCAATCGCTACAACGCCGTGGTGCTGGCGGTGGCCCGAAATGGCGATCGCATTCCCGGCAAAATTGGCGACATTATCCTGCGACCAGGGGATGCCCTGCTGCTCCAGGCCCATCCCTCCTTCCTGGAACGGCAGCGGGTGTCGCGGGACTTTTATCTAATCAGCGGCGTGCCCAATTCCGAGCCGCTCCGTCACGAGAAAAGCCCCCTGGCGATCGCCATTCTGCTGGGCATGGTTGTCCTGGCTACCTTCGGCTGGATGAGTATGCTGACGGCATCGGTGCTGGCGGCGGTGCTCATGGTGCTCACCCGCTGCTGCGCCCCCGATCGCGCCCTGCGTAGCGTCGAGTGGTCGGTGCTGCTGGTGATTGCGGCGGCCCTGGGCATTGGCCAGGCCCTGGAATCCACCGGTGCAGCAGGGGCGATCGCCAGTGCCTTTATTGACCTGGCGGGCGACAGTCCCTGGGTGGCGCTGGCGGTGGTCTACAGCATTACCACCATCATGACGGAGGTGATTACCAACAATGCCGCTGCCGCTCTGGTGTTCCCCATTGCTCTGGCGGTGTCGGAAAGCCTGGAAGTGAGTTTTCTGCCCTTTGCGATCGCCATCATGATTGGCGCGTCCGCCAGCTTCTCGACCCCCATCGGCTACCAGACCAACCTGATGGTCTACGGGCCAGGGGGCTATCGGTTTACGGACTTCCTGCGCATCGGCATCCCGCTCAATATCCTGTTTGCGGTGATTACGATCCTGTTGACGCCGTTTTTCTTCCCCTTCTAACGCCGTTGCCAACCTGATTTCACAACGATTTTTTCATACAGCCCTACGGGCTAAGGTTTGAGTGTGGAACCCCCGCGACGCGGGGGTTCCACACCTCTTGAATGTCCTAACGCGAAAGCGTAACGCCATACTCTCTGGAGCGGTGGGCGTCCATTGTCGCGAGACAAGCTACGGACAGCCCACCCTTTTCTTTTGGGGTAAAACGCTAGATCTGGGGGAGGCGTCCCTGAAATTTGACATTTGGGCCACCATGATCGGGGCATTGGTGCAAGACAACTTTTTCCGCATGACATCACTATCGTGTTTTGCGGTTCTAACGCTGGAGCCGTTTAGAAAGACAAAAACAGACTGGCAGATCCGGATCGCCTCACCTGCCGATGCCAGCCTCCCGAATTTTCAAGGACTTGAAGTATCTCGTCCGCTGTCTTGCAAAGTCGTGATGACAGACAACTTTTTCCTGATGCCCTCACCTGGGGGCGATCGCCCGTGACTATCGAAACCCCAGATCCCCTGAAAAAAGGGGCGATCGCCTGTCTTATTGAGACAACTTTCTCCCCATCGGCTCACCTGTCTTTTTGGAAGGCTAACCATTTCTGGTGCTTGATTCTCCTGCTTTTGGGAACCTGACGCCATCACTGGCGTAGGGGGTAAACCATGGGGCACTCAGTTCCTGCCATTTCCCCTGTCTTTTGTCTCATCTGAAATAGTGGCCCAAGATCGAATGAAATGAAGACCGGGTAACGTTTTTAGCAAAAGACAAGCAACTCCGTGGCGACTCACCCATTGTCTTGATCCGTTCACTGCCTGTCTTGATCGGCTCACCACCGATCGCGGGGACGCCCTGAGTTGTCATCCTTTGGGCGATCGCAAGACAGCGATCAGATCAAGGATCTAGATCGATTGCGCCGCCTGGATTTCACCGCTCTGACACAATAGCTCCCAGTAATTCACCCGCTGGGAAGCGACATGGAGACAGACGGTCTGCACATTCAAGGAGGCACCCCATAGCTGCATCGGTGGCTACGGATCGGTTTGCCTATGTGCAGGAAGAGAACGCGCCGTTTCTGTCCCTGTTCCCCCATCGCTATGACTTTATCTATGCCGCGCATCCCCAACCGAATGAACGCCCCCACTGGCAGACTGAGCGGCGCTATCCACTGTCGGATCGGTTAATTCAGCAGGGCAACTATTTATATGGTGTGCGGTTTGGTCGGGAAACCCGCTACTGTCTGCTGGACATTGATGCAGGCAGTTCCTACCATCCCCGGCAGGATGCCTTTGCGATCGCCCGCATCACCGCCGCCCTGGAGTCGCTGGGGCTGGTTTCATCCATCGTGTGTACCTCCAGCTATAGCGGGGGACTGCACCTGTATTTTCCGTTTTCCACCCCCCATCCTTCCTGGCAAATTGCCGCAGTCGTTTCCCAACTGCTGGAAAGTGCTGGTTTATTGCCTGCCCCTGGCCAACTTGAAGTCTTTCCCAACCCTAAGCCCTACGTTTCTGAAGGCACCATCAGTCTGTTCAACGCCCATCGGCTGCCCCTCCAGACGGGATCTTACCTGCTGGATGCGGATCTACAGCCCGTGTGGAGCGATCCGTGGCGGTTTAGCCAGCAGTGGCACCACTGCCAGCAGCACAACGAGGTGCGGTCAAGCACCCTAAAATCTTTACTGCGCCAGTTCAGACGCACCTACACCCGGCTGTCGCGGAAAGCCGATCAGTTTTTGCAGGATTTGAATGCGGAGATTGATCAGGGCTGGACTGGCTTTGGTCAAACGAATCGGCTTTTGGGCCGCATGGCGCTGCGGTGCTATGTCTTTCACCATGTGCTTCACGGTGGCCAGCCGCTGGCGGGTCAGGCCCTGGTGGATGAAATTGTCGCAACGGCGCGATCGCTCCCTGGTTTTTTTGACTGGTGCCGCCATCAAGAAGATTTGACCGAACGAGCCGCTGAGTGGGCCAGGTGTGTTGAAGCCAGCCGCTACTTTCCCTATGGCTATGGCAAACGCCCGTGTGCTGAGGACAAAGATTCTGGGACTGAGGCCGTTAATGATCCAAAGCCAGTGAGCTGGAATCAACGTCAGGCCACTGAGACCCAGAACAAAATTCAGGCGGCGATCGCAGATCTCGTCGAAAGAAATACCCTACCTCTGACGCCCACGGCTCGCTTTAAGGCGTTGCTGCAATATGGCATCGGTGGCGGATCGCTGTACCGTTATCGATGCCTGTGGCATCCAGATCATATTACCTACGATCTGAGATCGAACCGATTGGAATCTGTGAGGCTTGATCCAAATGAGCGGACGGATCAAAAAGACCTGAATACCAGCCTGGATGAACCAGATCTAAATTTGAGCATTGATCCAGATCCAAACCTGACAAACCTGGATCTAGATCCTCAATTGGTGGATCGACTGGTGGATCGATCGAATTTGCTGGATCACTGGTCGAATTCCCTATCAGAAGGATCGCTGGTAGATATGGATCTGAAAGATCTGAAAGCAGATCTGGAAAAAGAAGATCTGGTAGATCTGGAACTAGAAAGAGAAGATCTGGAAAGAGAATCCCTAGAATCAGGATCAAAACTAAAGCTAGCGCTAGATCAAGGGATTAAATCAAACTATTCCGAACCAGATCAAGTAAAACAGGAATCCCTTAAATATTTCGGCCTGTGCTCTATCGATTGGAACAAGAACCTAACTCCTGCCAGTCAAGATATTCGTTCCATTCAGCTCCCTGAAGTCCTACTCAGCACTTTCCCCAACTGCCCAAAAACGCTCCACTACTTGCCAAGCTTATTCGCTTCCCAGGGTGGTAATCCAGGTACTGTCTACCATAGGAGCGATCGCCCCTTAGTTGTTCCAGTAGAAACAGGTGGTAATCCCCCTCAGAAGGACGATTGGAACAATGTCATAGGTCAGTTGGCATGGTTTGAAAAAGATCTATCAAAAGTTGGATGTCTTGAAGGTGTGTTAGCCGATGAACTAATCTATGGAGTAGACTTAGACCATCTATCTTTGAAACCCTGGCTTTGGTGGATTCAAGCCCAAGACGGTGCAAGCTAGTCGGCGTTTTGAGACATCAACAGAGTGGGGGGTGCCCATTAAAGGCCACGAAGATGCTGGACTGAAAAGTCTTGCAACGATTTTGGAATGGGGTTGAACCCTTCTTTGGCATTCTTTTTAGAATTGATTGGATCATGATTTAGTGAGGAATACCTATGGTTGCAGCGCCGTATTCTCAAGCGAACGGTACTTCGGCGGATGAAATGACGACCCAACTAGTAGAAGTTGAGGCCCAACTGGCGGAGCAGGAAGCCCAGCTTGTGGCCCAGCTCAATGTGATTCGAGAAAAGCGGAAAAGCCTTTTGTCGGTTATTGAAATCTTTGGCCAGCCTGAGGGTGTTCCGTCGGCCCAGGTAGAAACCTTCACCCAGCATCCGCCTCTAGAGCGGCAGACAGCGGAGCCAATGAACGGTTCCGCCAACGGGACTGTTGCTGCCCCTGAAGAGCATCACGAAGAAGAGGAAGAGGACAAACCTCAGCGTAGAGGAAGTTCCGCCAAAGGTGGGCGACGGGGAGGCAAAACCCGTAAAGCGGCGCGGGGTTCAAAATCGTCGGGTAAATGGCAGGCTTTTGTGAAGGAAGAGTTCCAGGATATTTCGCTGCCCAAGGCGGTGCGACGCGTGCTGGAGCAGACCCCCGATGATGTGGTAGAGGTCGCCACCATTATTGACACAATTTTTGTGGATGATATTCCCTCCCAGGCCCGCACCAATGCGCGCGATCGCCTCTCCAACGTTCTTTCCGTGGGGCTGAAAAACGGCACCTGGCACCGGGGCGGCACTGGGGAATACAGCGTCTCCCCCGAAGCGGCAGCCGCCGCCAGTCGCAGAGACGGTTAAAGCTTCCCGTAAGCTCTCTGATCGGTTGAGAAATCGGCCCTCTTGAGGCTGATTACTTCAATGATTCAATGATCGGCAGAGGGGGATGTGGCATTTTGAAGGCGCTGCTCGATATCCTGGCGGCGCTTGCACTCTTCCCATTCCTGCTCACTGCAGTCGAGCTTGCGACACTCAAATTCGCAGGCAGCGACGTCGTTGGGAACATCAGCAACAAACCAGCTCTTTAGTCTTTGAAGAAGGGAGCGTTTCATGGGAGAGCCACCATGGCTAACGACATGAGCAGTCTAACCCATCCCTTCTTCCTGTGGGGGAGCTTGTTGGATTCCCTTAAGGTTGATGAAGTTTGCGTAAAGAGGAGCGGCCCATCGAATCCCAGAAAGAGACTACAAAATAGAGCGGTGATGGTTTCTGACCCGCTCGTACAGTTCTTCCATGGCCTCGATAAATGAATTGTCCCGCTGCCAGAAGGCAGGAAAATCGCCCTGCTTTTTCACTAAAACTGCTGGAACCCCTGCTGCTGAAGGAGGTTCAACGGCAGGGGGCAGGCGTTTTGTTCCTAACCAAAAGTCTCGCAGATTGGGGTCAGGGTCGGGCGATCGCCGTTCGGGAGTAATGTAGTAAGACGGCACCGGCTCTGGCTCGGTGTTCTGGGTGACGATGTCCGCCGCCAGCGCCTTGCCCAAGGGAGATTTTGCCAGCTCGGCATAGAGGGTCTCCTTCGACAGCCCCCGCAGCTCAAACAGCAGAAAGGGATCCTGATCCAGGCGGCCCGCCAGCAGGTAATACACCCCAGCGACGTGCTTGCAGGGGTTTTCCCAGTCGGGACAGGTACAGTAGCTTTGGAAATCCCGCCGCGACTGGGGCAGCAGGTGAATACCCAGGGTTTCGAAGGGTTCCTCAATGGTTTCGGGCATCTCCCCCAGCAGCAGGCGGGAGATGAGTCCGGCTTTGGAGGCAATCACGGCAAGCACGGCGGCCCATTTAGCATCGCTGATGGCTTCAAACTCCAGCGTGGTGCTGTACAGCGGTTCGCTGTAGACACCATAGTAGGGATTGATGGAACCGCGTACCTGGGCGGTGACAATGCCATCTTCGATGGTGAAGCTTTTGACTTTGGTGCCGCTGGCGTAAGCCCGTCCCCGACTCAGCCGTCCAGGATCGGTAAACTGCTCAAGGGCGCTTAAAAATTGCTGCCCCCACCAGGTGCGTGTTTTCGCGGTCATAGTTCTCTTTTTCCAGGAAATTTTGGGGTGGCGCTGGCGTGATCAGGCTTTGCGGAGGCTTTGTCGCGCCTGCTTCACCATGTCAATCAAGGTGTGATGGGCGTCTTCCGAATCCTGAAGCTCGTGGTCAAACGTAATATTGACGGGAACCGTGCTCTTCTCCGTCTGGACCAGCAGGTTCATGGATGCAGGCTCGATTTTGACAAGTTGGGCGGCGATCGCCTCCTCCACTCCACCAAAGACCTTGGCATAGAGCAGAATTGCGTCCGCATGGTCATCATTCATGTGGGCGCAGATGCGATCGCTCACTTCGCGGGTAATGGGATCTGCCATAAATTAACACCATCCGTTTGACAGAAATTTTCTAGTGCTGACCTGAAAACCCACCAGAGTTTTTGGAGTTCCAAGCTCCCCACTGGGTTTCGGATCGGCTTTTACAGAATCTGATATTCATGCAGGAAAAACAGGGCCAATCGCACCAAACTGGATGCAATGAAGGCTATCAGCACCACGCTAATCAAAATATTAACCGTATCCCGAAGTTTTTTCATAGTTCTAGAAACCTGAGCGCTCAAGCACAATTAATTACATTTTGTAGGGTTGGGTGTCCCGCCGGGGCGCACACCCCCAAGAAAATACAAGAAAATAGTTGTGTTTAACGACCTATTAGCTCAAAGAATGCATCGTCAATCTCGTACCCCAGGGTTTTGGTCATCAGCTTGATTTTGTTGCGGCCTGCAAGGCCGTTTTGCCGCATCCAGGTTTCCAGAACAAAAACCTTGGCCATCACAAAAATTTCTAGCGCTTCGGGGTTGTACTGAATCCCATCCGTTGTGCTGAACTGGTGGGGAACAAGCATGGCCACGTAGCGCCCCAATTCCCCAGACTCCCAATCTAGCGCATAGGGCAGCCAGGGGTAGGCCGCGTCCAGGCGAATAAACCAGAGCCGTACCTCCGGAATTTCCGACAGTTCACGGGGATCGGAGGGTTCGCGGGGGTAGTCAATCTCAAAGCGGAGCTGTTGTGCGCAGGTGGCGATCGCCCCCGTTGTTAACCAGGACTCAAGGATCGCCTGGGCAGGCGACAAGTCCAGGTAATGAATTGCCTCAGCACTGAGCGCTACGGTAACCGTCATGCCGCCTCCTTATAACTATCAGCTTGGAGTTTGCTCGTCATCTCAGCCGCTTGCGCGATATTCCTCCTTTGCCATGGTAAAACCCCGCTGGTATCTAAATCTACGGAATTGTTGATTTGCCAGTTTCCAAGTTAAAGTTGAACTGAGTCCGCTTTTGGGGCGTGGCCCCTGGCGGGGCATAACCCCCCCAAAAAAGTAATTAAAACCGCTTAAGCACCTATGACTGATGAAGATGTGAGGCGTCGGATATGCAGGATGTTGGGGTAAGAAGACCAATTCGATCGCTGGAGGATGCGATCGCCCGCTGTCAGGAGCTGGGAATGCGGCTGAGCAAGCAGCGCCGCTTCATCTTGGAACTGCTGTGGCAGGAGCAGCAGCACCTCTCGGCACGCGAAATCTACGATCGCCTCAATCAGCATGGCAAAGACATCGGCCATACCTCGGTGTATCAAAATTTGGAAGCCCTGTCGAGCCACAACATTATTGAATGCATCGATCGGGCCGATGGCCGCCTCTACGGCAATATCAGTGATTCCCACAGCCATGTGAACTGCCTGGATACCAATCAGATTATGGACATTCACGTGACGCTGCCCGACGATCTCATCCACAGCATCGAGCAGCAAACGGGCGTCAAAATCACCGACTACCGTATCGACTTCTTTGGTCATCGTCTCGTTCCAGAACCATCTACCTGCGACTGATGGTAAGCGGCTGGACATAAATTAAAGCAGGTGCGCCCTCCGCCAGGGGCGTATCCCACCATCGCTTCGTCTATTTATGGCTACCTGCATAACGGGCTGGTAACTGCAGCCTTGAGCTGGAACATCTGCGGGTAGAAGTGCGTCTCTGAAGTGCTACGGCTTGGGTATCGACGCAGGTGGAACGCTTTCCCAATCCTGGAATTCAGGAGTCAGGAGCCAGAAGTCAGCTCCCTCCTGAGTTATCCCTCCTGGATTCTGGATCCCTGTCCAACCAGGATTTCCCGACTTAGATGAATACCCGGCCTGGTTGACTGACAAAACTTACGAACCGCTGCCCGGAAGCCCTCACCCTAGCCCTCTC
>JAYKGU010000098.1:0-9564 GCA_035285585.1 Synechococcales cyanobacterium | reverse complement strand
CACGGCTGCACATATTGGGGAGTAGTCACTTGTTCCCAATATTTGTTGCGCATTTCGTGCTTGCCATAGTGCAGCGGCAGCAGCAGAAAAATTCCCAACATCAGGGGAATGATGGGCAGCTTACGTCCCCCAATCACGTAGGCCATGACCGACAGCATAAATAGGGTCAAGGACGTCTTAAGAATCAGTCCGACCGCTGCAGTAACAATATTAAGCACCAGGCAGAAGAAGAAAATGTATTGCTTCTGGCGGGGCATGGTGTTTTGCCCCGCCCGGTAGGCGAGCACAAAAATGCCCAGAAAGCTCAACCCCAAAATAATTCCCCGCACAATGGTGAACAGCTTGTCGGGAATGCCGCTCCACCCGCCCACCACGTACATATTCAAAAATGCCCCCGCCCCCACCATGGAGATAAAGACATTGTCGGCGGTATCGGTTTTCAGGGCGCGAAAGGGCTTGGGGGCAGATGCGGGTGTTTTCACAATTTGCAGCCACACAACAGTGCCGCTGGCTAGAAAGATCACTACGCTCCAGGCGGCCTGGAGATGGGCATCTGGAGTGTAAAGCCAGACATTGGGGTTCTCACTCAACAGGGGCAAACAGAAAGTCCACAGATAAGTAAGAGAAAAGAATGGAAACACCGGCAAGCCCTTCACCTGGCCATCGCACCACACGAACACCGGATACATGCAGGCGATGCCAATCAACAGCGCCCCAATGGCTGTGGACGGAGGCACCTGGCGCAGTCGATCCAGGTTGGCCAGGAGCAAGGCAATCATCCCAGCCCAAAACAGGAGGGTCATTTTTTCCGCTTTTGGGGGAGGGGAGGACATGGGAGGAAGGAGGAAGGAGGAAGGAGGAAGGAGGAAGGAGGAAGGAGGAAGGCAGAAGGCAGAAGGCAGAAGGCAGAAGGAGGAAAAAAAGGTAGTTGGCTTTGGTGGGGTGGACTTGGCTCTCAGGGGCGGGACGGCGGCAGGCAGCGGTCGAAAACCTGGCAGAGGGTTTGGGTCATGGCGTGGGCGGTGTAGGGAGCGAAGGCGTTCCAGTCGGTGGCGGGAACGGGTGGGGTGGCATGGGAGAGGAGGGCTTGGAGGTGGGGATAGATCTGCTGGGAGAGGGTATCTGGGGAAGTGGTGGCGTTGAAGGCGATCGCCCCCCCAATTCCCACCTGATTGAGAATGCCAATCACCGAGCTTTCTTCATGGAAGATGGCCAGGATTGGCTTTTTGGCCAGGACAGCGGGATACAGCTTGGAGGCGGTATAGCGAGGATCGGCAGAGCCAATGAGCAGAATCACGTCGCTGTCGGTCAGCAATTTCTGGGCTTCAAAGTAGGGTACCCGCTGGGTGTGTTCGGTCACCAGATCCGCGACACCACAGGCGGCGGCGAGGGGTTCAATCGTCTTAATGGCGCGATGGGCGGGGGCATAGCTGGTGCCGATGAAGTGGAGCTGCAGGCGGGTTTCCAGATTGGGGAGGCTGGCCCGGAGGGACTGGAGGGCCAGAAACAGGCTTTGGAGGGCGATCGCCATATCTGGTCCACCCCGCCCCACGTAAACCCAGTGCTGACAGCCATCCTGGGGATCAAAGTGGGTCTGCGAAATAGACAGTTGGGCAAGCTGCTCAAAGTCGGCCTCCGGTGCCCCAAAAGGCAGCACCGTGAACTGATCCGCCTGCAGCCAGGGGTAGCGACGTTGCAGCAGCGGCGGATAGGCCGGAGACACGGCAATCACCTGGCTCACCCACTGCATTACTCTGGGTTCCCAGAAAGCTGCCAAAAACTTGTCAACCGCATACTTGAGCCGACCACCGGGGCGGTGCTCCCCCTCAGGGACTTTGTCCACCCGCCAGGGGTCTTGAAAGTCCACCGCGAAGGGGATGCCAAACCGCCGCTGCCAGTACGGCCCCAGAATCATCACCGGGAAAATGGTGGTGGAGAAAAAGATTAAATCAAACCGCTTCTGGGCCAGGAGCCGATTTCCCGTCTGGAGCAGGTAGGGCAGGCAGCGCCAGCCGACATTGCCGAAGCCCAGAAGGCGCGTGAAGCGGTAAGGAAGCGCCGCCGTCCGGTGAATGGCCAGATCCTCCGGCAGTACCTGGGCCAACTGGGCATCGATGCCGTGGGGCACTTCCCTGGGATCAACGGTGAGAATTTCTGCCTCCCAGCCAAATTCCGCCAGGTGGGGGAGGGCGGTGCGAATGCGCTGATGGTCGGGGGCGTGGGTAGGCGGAAAGTGGGGACTGACGATCAGGACGCGACGGCGTGTCATAGGTGCAGGTAGGGTCGCAAGCAGCGTGGGATGGGGAATGGGGATGCTCATAAATTAGGCGATCGCCCTCACAGATCGCAGCAAATGGATCGCAGCAAATGGATCACAGCAAACTACAGCGTTTCTCACGCAGATGGAGTGCGGGGCTGGTGGCCCAGTGTGCCACCGACCCCAGATCCACACCTCACACGATGGAAAATCGCTCTATTTCTACCCTGACGGCACATAGTTTGCGATCGCGTTTGTCATCGCGATTGCGTCGTACGATTGCGCCGCACCTCTAAAGGAATACATATCTGCTAGCGTGTAACTGGAGGGGGAAGTTTTCCTTAAAAAAAAGGCTGTAAGCTTAAAGATTTCTGTCCCCAATTTGAAATTTAAGGGCGTGAGGCGAAGGTAATGGACATGGGCGAAGCAACGAGGGAGAGGGTGGAAACGGTCGATTTGACGAATTGCGATCGCGAACCCATTCACATTCCCGGTCTGGTACAGCCCCACGGCGTCTTACTGGTCTTACAGGATCCAACGCTAGAGATCGTTCAGGTCAGCAGCAATACCCAGGAAATCATCGGCCACGCGCCCCAGACCCTGCTGGGCCAGCCGCTGGGCCATTTGCTGGATGGCGAGCAGGTTAAAACCGTCCAGCAGTGTTTGGCAGAGAATTTTGAGAGCATGAATCCTCTGGATCTGACCATTCACCATCCTGGGGGGACGGCTGATCTGGATGGCATCGTTCACCGCAGTGACGGGGTCATTATCCTGGAACTGGAAAAAAAGCAGACCGAGAACCGGCCCGATTTTCTGGATTTCTACCACCAGGTGAGGGGCACCATCACCCGGATTCAGCAAGCCCCCTCTTTAGTAGATATGTGCCAGGTGGTGGTGCAGGAGGTGCGGCGAATTACCGGCTTTGATCGCGTCATGGTTTACCAGTTTGATCCGGAAGGGGCAGGCATTGTCGTCGCTGAAGCGACCAATCAGGCAACCCCCTACCTGGGCCTGCGCTATCCTTCTTCTGACATTCCCAAGCAGGCCCGCGAACTGTATACCCGCAACTGGCTGCGGCTGATTCCCGATAGCCAGTATCAGCCCGCCACCCTCATTCCCGCACAGAATCCTGTGACGCAAAAGCCCCTGAACTTGAGTCTGGCGGTGTTACGGAGTGTTTCACCCATTCACCTGGAATACTTGCATAACATGGGGGTGACGGCTTCCATGTCGATTTCTTTGATTCGCGATCGCCAGCTTTGGGGCCTGATTGCCTGCCACCACGCCTCACCCAAATACGTTCCCTGTGAAACCCGCACCGCCTGCGAGTTCATCGGCCAGGTGATGTCAGTGGAGCTGGCCAACAAAGAAACCAGTGAAGACCGGGACTACGCCCTCCAGCTCAAGGCGCTGCAAACCGAACTGGTGGATACCCTATCCCAGGCAGAATATTTCCTGGAGGGCATGGCCCGACTGGATAAAATACTCCTGCGACTGGTCAACGCCACCGGAGCCGTGGTGTTTAGCGGCGATCGCTCCATTACCATCGGCGATACCCCCACCGAAGCCGACACCCATGCCCTGCTGGACTGGATCAAACCCCACCTGCACCACAATTTATTTGAGACGCGATCGCTCATCAAAGACTATCCCGCTGCGGCGGCGTTTAAGGCGATCGCCAGTGGCGTACTGGCCCTGGAAATTTCCCGCATCCACCACAACTACATCCTCTGGTTTCGCCCCGAAGTCATTCAAACCGTCAATTGGGGCGGCAACCCCAACAAACCCGTGGAAGTCCAGTCAGACGGCAGCTTCCATCTGTCGCCCCGCAAGTCTTTTGAACTCTGGCAGGAAACGGTACGGGGCTGCTCCCTGCCCTGGCGACCCTGCGAACTGGAAGCCGTGATTGAGCTGCGCAGCATGATTGTCGGGCTGGTACTGCGGCAGGCCGACGAGCTGGCGCTGATGAACTTCAAGCTGCGGCGCAGTAATGAAGAGCTGGATTCCTTCGCCTACATCGCCTCCCACGACCTGAAGGAACCCCTGCGGGGCATCCACAACTACGCCAACTTTCTGATGGAGGACTACGGTGACATCCTGGAGGAAGACGGAATTGCCAAGCTGCAAACCCTGGTGCGGCTGTCGCAGCGCATGGAAGACCTGATTAACTCCCTGCTGCACTACTCGCGCCTGGATCGGGCCGAACTCATTCGCCAACCTGTAGATCTCGACGACCTGGTGCAGCATGTGATCGCCACCCTCACCATCGCCCACCCCCAGAGCCAGATCGAGTTTCGCATCCCCCAACCGCTGCCTGAAGTTGAGTGCGATCGCTCTCAGGTCACGGAACTCTACTCCAATCTGATCAGCAACGCCATCAAGTACAACGACAAGGCCGAGAAGTGGATCGAGATTGGCTGGTTTGAGCGGGAGTTGGGAAGCGGGAGCCAGGAGCCAGGAGGCGGGAGTCAGGAGCCAGGAGGCGGGAGCCAGGAGCCAGGAGGCAGGAGGCGGGAGGCGGGATCCACGGTTCTACCAGCAGCCGGTCACTCCCCTAATCCAAAATCCAAAACCCAAAACCCAAAATCCAAAATCTTTTACGTTCGCGACAACGGCATCGGTATCGCTGAGGAACATCTGGACAAGGTCTTTCAAATCTTTCGTCGCCTGCATGGGCGGGATGCCTTCGGTGGCGGTACCGGGGCGGGGCTGACCATTGCCCGCAAGATTGCCGAGCGGCACGACGGCAGAATCTGGATTGAGTCTATTCCTGGGCAGGGAAGCACGTTTTACTTTACCCTATCAGCAGAAGATGTCGTTCGATGAGGAACACCGATGCTACAGAATGTCGCTCCCCCTAGTCGGCAGACGCCGCCCCTGTTGATCGTGGAGGACAGCGACGAAGACTTTGAAACCTTTCAGCGGTTTTTGCGGCGATCGCCCACCCAAATCCCTATCCAGCGATGTATTGACGGCGATCAGGCGCTGGCGTTCCTCTATCGGAGGGGAGATTTTATTGACCCCAGCAGTGCCCCTCGTCCGGGGCTGATTGTGCTGGATCTCAATCTGCCTGGGACAGATGGTCGGGAGGTGCTGCGCCAGATCAAGCAGGATGAGCGGTTGAGGAAAATCCCCCTGGTGGTGTTCACTACTTCCAATAATCCGAAGGATATAGCAGAATGTTACCAATATGGAGCAAATAGCTACATCGTTAAACCAATCAATTTTGCACGGCTCAAGCAAGACATTCAAACGCTTGTAACTTACTGGTTTGAAGTGACAGAGCTGCCAAATCTTCCAGAAAGCTAGCCATGAGCCAGAATCTGCGAACCCTTCTGATCGTTGATGATTCTCCTGAAGACCGAGAGCTTTATCGTCGCTACCTCAAACGCAACCAGGACTACGCCTACACCATCCTGGAGGCCGATTTGGGTCAGCAGGGGCTGGAGCTTTGGGAACGGCACCGCCCTGACGCCGCCCTGCTCGACTACTGGCTGCCCGACCTGAACGGTCTGGAATTTTTGGCACAGCTAAAACCTCAGCCGCAGCAGCCGCTGCCGGTGATCATGGTAACGGGGCAGGGCAGTGAGGCGATCGCCGTCCGAGCCATGAAAGCGGGGGCGCAAGATTATTTGATTAAAGAACAGATTACCCCGGAAGGGCTGCACCTGGCAGTGAATGGGGCGATCGCCGCCGCCGAACTGCGCACCCAGCTCCAGCAGCGGGTCGAGCGGGAGCGGCTGGTTTCCCAAATTACCCGCAAAATTCACCAAACCCTGGATCTGGAAGAGATTCTGCAAACCACCGTAGACGAAGTGCGGCGGTTCCTTCAGACGGATCGGGTGCTCATCTTCCGCCTGCACCCTGATGGCCAGGGCACGGTGATCAGCGAATCCGCCGGCCCAGGCTGGACGCCCCTGCTGTCCACTTCCTACCGCGACCCCTGCCTGAGTTCTGCCGCTGTGGAACCGTTCCGGCAGGGGCACGTTACCCTCAAGCCCGATATTTACGACGGCAGCGTTGATCCCTGCCATATGAACCTGCTGGCCAAACTGGAGGTGCGGGCTAATCTGGTGGTGCCCATTCTGCAAAATGAGGGCCTGTGGGGCATGCTGATTGCTCACCACTGCGCCGCCCCCCGCCAGTGGCATTCCCTCGAAGTTGATCTGCTCCAGGATCTGGCGACCCAGGTGGGCATTGCCCTGCAGCAGGCAGAGCTGTATCAGCGATCGCAGGCCGAACTGGTGGAGCGCCGCCGGGTAGAAGCCGAACTGCGGGAGAGCGAAATCCGCTTCCGCCAGCTTGCCGAAAATATCGAGGCCGCCTTTTGGGTTTGTGAATACCCCCAACGGCGGGTCAGCTACATCAGCCCGGCCTATGAGCGCCTGTGGGGGCTGAACGCCCAGGATGTGCTCAACAGCCATCGCGCCTGGACAGATTTGGTGCATCCCAACGACCAGGAGGCGACGGAGCGGGCCTTCCAGGAGAAGGCGCTGCTGGGGGAGTTTGACCAGGAGTATCGCGTCATCCTGCCCGATGGTCGGGTGCGCTGGGTGCGCGATCGCTGCTTTCCCATTGCCGATGCCTCAGGCCAAATCTACCGGCTCACCGGTCTTGCGGAAGACATCACCGACCGTAAGCAGCAAAACCAGGCCCTGAGCAGGAGCGAAACACTGTTTCGCACCTCGGTGGAAAATATGCTGGACTGCTTCGGCATTTACTCCGCCATTCGGGACAGCCAGGGGCGCATCGTAGATTTTCGAGTTGACTATGTCAATGATGCAGCCTGCGCGAACAACCTCATGACCCGCGAAGCACAGATTGGGCGAGGGCTGTGCGAAATCTTGCCAGGCCACGTTGAAAGCGGTTTGTTCGCTGAGTACTGCCAGGTGGTGGAGACGGGGCAGCCGCTGGTCAAGGAAAGCCTGATTTACGAAGATGGGTATGGTCAAACGCGCCGCCTGGTTCGGGCGTTTGATATCCGTGTGGCCAAGTTTAACGATGGCTTTGTGTCAACCTGGCGCGATGTTACCGATCGCCAGCTGACACAGATTGCCCTACGCGACAGCCAGGCCCAGATTCAGAAGCAGCTTGCAGAAACTGAGGCCATCTACCAGTCGGCTCCGGTGGGTCTGGCCGTTTTGGATACGGAATTGCGCTTTGTGCGCATTAATCAGCGGCTGGCGGATATCAACGGCCTGTCGATTGAGGCCCACATTGGGCGCACGGTGCAGGAACTGCTGCCCGACCTGGCGCACTATGCTGACACCTATCTTCGCCAGGTTCTGGAAACGGGCGAGCCGCTGTCAAACGTGGAGATCTACGGCGAAACTCACGCCCAGCCTGGGGTGAAACGGGTGTGGCTAGAGCAATTTTTGCCTCTGAAGCAGGGCGATCGCGTCATTGGCATTAACGTCGTCTGCGAAGAAGTCACTGACCGCATTCGGGTCGAAGCGGCTTTGCGGGAGAGTGAGGATCGCCTGCGCCTTGCCGTTGAATCAGCCCAGTTGGGCACCTGGGATTGGGATCTCCGCACCAATGAGCTGAAGTGGGATGTGGTCAGCAAAGCGGTGTTTGGCCTGCCGCCTGAGGCTGAAGTAACCATTGAGAGATTTTTTGAGGCGCTGCATCCGGGCGATCGCCAGCGGATGGAGCAGGTGGTGGCGGCATCCCTTGATCCTGCTGGCAGCGGCAGCTACGAGGCGGAATTTCGAGCAATTGGCCTTGAGGATGGTGTCGAGCGCTGGATTGCCGCCAGGGGGCAGGCCTATTTTGACTTCGATGGCTCGCCGCTGCGGTTCATCGGCACGGTGATGGACATTAGCGATCGCAAACAGGCCGAGCAGGCCCAAGTCCAGCGCAACGAAGAACTCAGGCAGCTCAATCAGACCCTCCAGGCGGCAACGGAAAAACTCAACCAGCGCAATCAAGACCTGAACCAGTTTGCCCACGTCGTCTCCCACGATTTGAAAGCGCCGCTGCGGGGTATTCGCAGTTTGTCCGAGTGGCTCCAGGAGGACTTGAGCGACCAGATTCCCGTCCAAAACCAGGAGCAGCTTCAGCTTCTCGTCAGCCGCGTTGACCGCATGGAAGCTCTGATCAACGACCTGCTGGCCTATTCCCGCATTGGTCGGATCGAGCAACCCACGGAGCCAGTGGATGTCACTCAGCTTGTGCAAGAGCTGGTAGAAACCCTTTTAGTCCCCCCCAGCGTTACCATCCAGTTCGCCACCAACCTCCCTGTTATACAAACCAAGCGCATCTTGCTGAGCCAGGTGCTGGCTAACCTCCTCAGCAATGCCGTCAAGTATGGCTGCCCTGATCAGCAGGGCAAAATTACCATCTCGGTTTGTGAGCGGGAGAAATGTTACGAGTTTGCGATCGCCGACAACGGCCCCGGCATTGCCCCGTCTCACCACGAAAAGATTTTTGGTATCTTTGAAACGATCCACGCTAAAGATAGAATCGATAGCACGGGCATCGGGCTGGCGATCGTCAAAAAACTGGTCGAGGCAGAGGGTGGCACCATTCGGATTGAGTCCGAGGTGGACGCAGGTGCAGTGTTTTACTTTACCTGGCCCCGGCAATCTAGATAGGTGAGATCTTATACATGGCTCGACCCGATCCATCTTCTGATTCTTCAGCAGATAGGCAAGTGATTCAGCAGCTCCAGCAGGAATTGCAAGCCCTACGACAGCGGGTACAACAGTACGAAATTGAGCTTTCTTCTGCACAGGACAGCGATCGCTTTCGCACCATCTTTGACCAAACTTTTCAGTTTATTGGGCTGCTCAGCCCTGATGGCATCCTCCTCGAAGCCAATCAGGCAGCCCTGACATTCGGCGGATTGACGCGATCGCAGGTGATCGGCAAACCCTTCTGGCAGGCCCACTGGTGGACCCTGTCCCCCGAAATCCAAACCCGGCTGCAGCGGGCGATCGCCCAGGCCCGCTTGGGAGAATTTGTCCGCTACGAAGTTGAGGTTTTAGGAACGGGCCGCGCCAGCACGGTCATCGACTTTTCCATTCAGCCCGTCAAAGATGAAGCTGGGCAGGTGCAGTGGCTGGTGGCAGAGGGCCGCGATATCTCCGAGCTGAAGCAGGCGGAAGATACCCTCAACAGTTTCTTTGACAGCGCCTCCCTGATGATGGGTATCGTCGAGCTGGTGGGCGATGAGGACGTTCTCCACATTCGCGACAACGACGCCGCCGCCCGGTTTTTTGGCACCACCCCTGAACAGACGCGCCAGAAGCGATCCAGCGAAATGGGCACCTCCCCCGAACAGATTCAGCTCTGGATGCACCATT
>JAYKGU010000097.1:0-16583 GCA_035285585.1 Synechococcales cyanobacterium | reverse complement strand
AACGTCAGGGTCGGCGAAAGCTTGCGTTGGCAAACGAGCAGCTTTACCAATATTCCTTGCAGATTGAAGACCAGGCGACCTTGCAGGAACGGACCCGGATTGCGCGGGAAATTCACGATTCGCTGGGACATCTGCTAACTGCGCAAAGCATTGTCCTGGAAAATGCCGCCTTGGCGCTCCCCGCTCACCTGGAAGAGGTTGAGGGGTTTCTTAATGACAGCAAAAGTCTGGGAGCGGCAGCACGTACAGAACTGCGTCAGGCCATTCTAATGCTGCGTTCTGATCCACTGGAGGGAAAGTCTTTTGAGCAGGCGATCGCTGACCTGATCACCGACTTCAAGCACATCACGACCATCCAGACCCACTACCGGATCGAGTTGCCGAAACCCATTCCCAATCGACTTCAAGTCGCTGCGTATCGGATTTTGCAGGAAGCCTTGAGCAATGTGCAAAAACACAGTGGCGCAACCCAAGTCAATATCCATCTTGCGGTTCAAGCTGAAACGGATGGGGGAAAGCCCCCTTTATTGACAATGCACGTGGACGATAATGGAAAGGGGTTTGATCCCTATCAAAATCAGACCGGATTCGGGCTACAGGGTATGAAAGAACGCGCGGTAAGTCTGGGCGGACAAATACAGTTGCTGACTCAACCAGGCGCAGGCTGTCAGGTTCAGGTGACTTTTCCCCTTTTGGGCGTGGTGCCATGATTCGCCTGCTGCTGGCTGAAGACCAAACCTTAATTCGGCAGGGCCTGCGACGGCTGCTGGAGGCCCACAGCGATTTACAGGTTGTGGGCGAGGCGGCCAATGGCCAGCAAGCGGTTGAGCAGGTAGAAACCCTGATGCCCGATCTCGTCCTCATGGATGTGCGGATGCCGGGGGTAGACGGGGTTGCTGCGACCCAAATGATTTGCGATCGCTTCCCTGCCATCAAAGTTCTGGTGCTGACCACCTTTGATGATGAAGCCTACGTTGCCCAGGTGATGGAATTTGGGGCAGTTGGCTACCTGCTGAAAGATACCCCGTCCGAGGAATTAGCCAACGCCATTCGTGCCGCCCACAAAGGCTACACCCAGTTGGGGCCGGGAATTTTCAAAAAAGCCTTCTCCCGCAGTCCAGCTACGTCTTCCCGGCAAACCTGGCGTCCTCCGGCAGAGTTGGCCGAACTGACCCCCAGGGAGCGGGAAGTACTGAGCCTCATCGCAACGGGTGCCAGCAACCGGGAGATTGCCGAGATTCTTTGCATCACCGAAAAGACGGTCAAAAATCACGTCTCCAGCATTCTCAGTCGGCTGAACCTGCGCGATCGAACCCAGGCGGCAGTGCTGGCCTGTTCGTGGCTATCCGCCAGGCCGCCTGACTGATTGGGAACTGATGCTGGCTTGGGCTGAGCCTGAAAACGAACTGGGGTTTGAGGTTCGAAATGCGGGCTTTCAGACGGGCTTTTAACCCAGCTTGGTGAAGGTTGTTGCCGGGTAGACATTGCTGACGCTGGTGCGGCTGGAGATCTTTCGGAGCATGGTCGGCAAAGTAATGGGCCAGAGGATGGCGGCTACACCAACAGTCACCCAGGACAGGACGTGGGTGTTGGGAGTGGTTTCATCTGTCAAAAAGGCGTGGAGGGCGATCGCCAATGTCAGGGATGCGGGAAGGAAGAAGAGCAGCATTGCAGAACCCGTTAATTCAGTAGAACAATTCTATCGAGGCGGGTTAAACCCGTCCCAGCGGGAGACTAATGAGACCAATTTTGAAGTAACGTTTGAAAACGTGTCACCTCTCGGTGGTTTCACGATTTCCCTCTACCTGTTTTCCTGTCGCAACCCGGATTATTCGGATATCGCTATTGGTTGATTACCCGTCAACAGGCGCGTATCGGCGCTAAAGCGTCCCGAATTGCACCAGTAGGGACACGATTCCCAGGACAAACAGCAGCAGCGTGGCCAGTGAAAACATAAATCTTAACCTTGTAATCGCCCTACATCTAGTACTTTAGGTCTCGCCTGCCCATCTGCCCAGGGAGGGAATCCGAACCTGGAAATATTTACCCCAGCCCGTTTCACTTTAAGCGGGAACTCGATTCCCCTATTCGTCCCCAAGCATCTTCAGGCGAATAACCCGCGATAGGCTGCTTTCTGGGTCGCCCAACTGCACCTCCAGCAAATCTCCCGATAGGGGAGCCAGGTGGTCGAGGAGCGATCGCAGGTGGGGCGTACTGGCCCCGCTATCTACGTATACTCGCTCGGCTAATTGAATCAGCCGTTTCCAGGAGGTGAAGAGTCTGGCCACCGACTGCTCAATCTGGGCAGCCTGGTTGACCAGTTCTGCCGTTGAGCTGAGACAGCCCACCCGCAGGGCTTCCTCCAGGGCAGATTCCAGGTCGAGGGACTCGCGGTTAAGGGCCTGCACCTGGGTCGCCGACTGCAGATACTTTGCCAGATAGCGGGCCTCAGTGGTGGCCTGTTTGAGGGTGTCCACATCGGGGTTATCCGCCAGCCCCGCCTGGATGGAGGACTGGTGAGCGGGGGGCAACTTTTCCATCTCCCGCACCAGGGGAGCCACGTAGCGCACGGGAATGGTGTTGCTGGCTGCCTTTTCCCGCACTTCCACGGGCAGCAGGTCGGAGGTCATGGCCGACCATTCATCAGCGAGCTGACGCACCTCGCGTCGGGTGATGCGATCGCCCCGCCGCACCGCTTCGGTCACCAACTGTTGCACTTCTGGAGGGGACTGGGCCGTTTCCACAAAAGCCCGCTTGCTGAACTGGTTGACTTCGTCGGGGGCGAGCATTCCCTCCTCCACCAGTTGGTCGGCACTGTCGGCCAGTTCGATCAGCACGTAAGCCTGACTCTTGCTGATATCCCGTTCCTTCAGCCAGTTGAGGAAGCCCATGCCCCGACCTTCGCCTCGGCGCTTTTCGCGATCGCGCACCACCCGCAAAATCCGCCCCCGCCAGATGTCGGTCTGCAGGTCGAAGCGATCGCACACCCGCCAGGCCTGGGTTACCTGCTGTTCGAACTCTGCGTCGGAAATGCCGTCATCCTCGGCATCCGGGAGCTGGAGCGCCAGGTCGGCCATCGGCTCCAGGTCGGCCAGATTGTTCGCGAGATCCGTCAGGCCAGTCAGGTCGCGGTTGGAACTACGGGGAGCTTGAACCATCACAGTCCATTCCAGGCCAAATTTAGGGCCAATTAAACAACAGGAGACCCATTATGCCACGGACGGGCGAAATCGGCGGAGCTGGATCAGCGTCCCGCACAGGGTTATTGTCCGCAGATGCCGCAGATGGACGCAGATGGGGAATTGGCACAGACTCACCAAACGTCAGGTTGGCACCTCCGAGGGATGAACATTCGCCAAAAGTATTCGATGTTAAGGAGATACACCTGTGTCACGTCAGGTCGCCATACCCGATGAACCGGTACGTCACAGAAACCTGTCCCGCTGTCCAACCCGAATAGGAGGAAACCCACCGATGTCAGCATCCAAACCGCTGCAGGGCGCAGAACTGATTTCCTGTGCTAAAGCCAACGCCAAGAGCGGTGTCGCCGATGCCGCCAACCAATGTGGCTACGGCAATGATATCGCCACCTTTGAGCGCACCTTGAAAGAGACGTGCGATCGCATGGGCATGGACATCGAGAGCCTGGGAGATCTGGTGAGCGATCAGCAGCGCACGATTGAGCAGGGCATGGTCGAAATTGCCCCCGACAGTTACGATGAGCTGTGACCTTCCTGCCGCTAAAGGGGGTTAGCTCAGCCCAGCCTGCTCCCGGACGCTGCGGGCAATGTTCGAAATGTCCTCATCGCCATAGCCACGGGCCACCAGCCCGGTTTCAATCTGCTCTACATAGGCCGCAATGGGCAGCGGTACCCCCAGCTCCCGCGCTGCTTCCAGGGCAATATTGAGATCCTTTCGGTGAAATTTGACCCGAAACCCCAGGGGATAGTCATTGCGAATCATATTGGTCGATCGGTGGGTCAACCCCCAGGAGCCTGCCGCTCCCCCGCCCACCGCCTGCACCACCTTTTCCATGTCCAGTCCCGCTTTCAGCCCCAGGGCCATGCCCTCCGCTACTCCCCAGTACGTTCCGGCGATGATCACCTGGTTGATGGCTTTGGTAATCTGCCCCGCACCAATGGGGCCGACGTGGGTCATTGTCCGGCCCATTGCGGCAAAGACGGGATAGGCTCGCTCAACAGCGGCAGCGTCCCCGCCAATCATAATCGACAGGGTGCCCTGCTGTGCTCCCTCGGAGCCGCCGGAAACGGGGGCATCCAGCATTTCAATTCCTTTGCTGGCAAGCCGCTGGGCGATGTGGCGGGTCACCGACGGGCTGATGGTGGACATGTCTACGACGATTGCCCCAGGTGCTGCCCCATGGATGACGCCCTGTTCCCCCAGGATAACTGCCTCTACATCGGGGCTATCGCTGACGCAGGTGATCACCACCTCCGCCCCAACGGCAGCCGCCTGGGGGGATGCTGCCCGCTCGGCTCCAGCCGCCGCTAGGGGTTCTTCCCGCGATCGCGTCCGGTTGTGCACCGTGACCTGGTGGCCCGCCTTCAGTAAATTCAGCGCCATCGGGGCACCCATCGTCCCCATGCCAATAAACGCAACTTTCATGCCTGTCTCCTCACTTACGCCACACCCATTCCCGCATCCATCCATCTACCTCTAAGTAGAACTGCATTGGAAAAACGAAGGTTAGAAAACCGGGGCGCTCCCCCCGTTTTCTAACACGAATTTAATTGTGCCGACCTACTTACTAATTTCCCAAGCCCGTTTCCCAAACCCGTACCTGGATGCGATCGCCCCCGTTGCGCTCAATCACGCCCTGGGTTTCCCCCAGATCAAACGTATAGCGATTGGTTCGGCGCTGATGCACCCGCCGCAGGCCACGCTCCATCTCCTCCGTTAATTGGCCGTCCGTCATGCCATTGACGGTTACCCGCAGCACCAGCGGATCGATCCCCTGGGAGAAGGAGGCTTCGGTTTGCTGAATGCGGTTTGACGGGCCATAGAGGTAGCCCAAACTCACGCGATTTGGCAACACATCGTACTGGACGTACTGGGTATTGGGAAGCCTGCCCGCAGTGGTGGCGTCAGGCATCCCCAGGCGCTCATTGACCTCCTCAAGGGAGGCACCCACGGGAATCCCAGGAATGGTGGGCAACTCGCTGGGATTGCTGGATGGTTCAGGCTTCGATGATCGGTCAGGCTGAATTTGGGGGGGCGGCAGATCAGACAGCTCCAGCTCATCACTGGAGTTGGTTGGTGATGGTGCGGGCTGGGGCGATGGGTCAACGGGCGGGATAGCAGGCTCAGGTGCAGCGATGGGGGCGGCTGGCTCTGTAGTTGGATCTGGAGTCTCCTCGGACGGCTCCGGCGTAGTGGTGGAAGCGTCTGCGCTGTCCGTCTCGGTTGTTGCAGGGGAGGGCAAAGGGGACGGACGGATCTCTGGTATGTCGGTGGGTTCACGATCAGAGCTGACGACGAATCCCAATTGGCGCGATCGCATCCAGTAGGCTCCAAACCCAATGGCGGTAGCGGTCAGAATTGCCACCAGCGGCAAAACCAGCAGCCCGATGCCCCCTTTGCGAATTGGGTGCTGAAACGGCACCTCCAGATGGGTATGGGGGGAAAGCTCTCCTGGGGCTTGCTCTGGTAAAGTCAGGTCGGATGCTCTGGCGGCAGAGAAGGGGGCCGAACCCGCTGGCCGCCGGGAGGAAACAGAGGCAGAGTGGTGGGGCAGTACCGCCATGGTGGGCATCCTGCTGCGCCTGGTAGGAATCGGGTCAGGGGGCGGTTCGGGGCGGGTAGGAACAGCAATCGGGTTGAGGGGGTAGGGTGTGCCAGACGGTGAAAAACCCGGCCAGGTCAACCCTGCCGACATGGGTAGGTTGGGCAGGAGAGCCAGCCAATCCTCCACGGTTTGGGGGCGATGGCGGGCTTCCATGGCCATCCCCTCCATCACCGCCCGGTTCACCGCCGCACTGAGGTAAGGGCAGATTTGACTGGGTTCGGGCAGGGGTTGGCGATCGCGCAGTACCGAGGTTACCGGCACCCGCGCCGTGAGCAGAGCGTAAAGGGTGGCAGCCAGGGCATACACGTCGGTAGCGGGGGTACGCTTGGCCTGGGCCAGATACTGCTCGATGGGTGCATACCCTTCTGAGAGCAGGCTGGTGTGGGTTTGGGTTTGCCCCGTCGTAAACTCGCGAGCGATGCCAAAGTCAATCAGCACCACCTCCTGGGTACCTTCCCGCAGAATAATGTTTTGGGGCTTGACGTCCCGATGCAGCATGCCATTGTCGTGAACCACCCGCAGAGCTGCCCCTACTTGGCGAATGTAGTGGATGGCGATCGCCTCTGGCAGGGGGCGATCGGGAAAAATCACGTCTTCCAGGGTGTGCCCAGGGATGTAGTCCATCACCAGGTAGGGCACGCCGTCTTCAACAAAAAAATCGCTCACCCGCACAATGTTGGGGTGGGAACACATCGCCAGCCGCCTGCCTTCGTCTTGAAAGCGCTGCTGCAGGTCAGGGAAGTCAGACCGTTCCTGGGCGCGGGGCTTCAAAGTCTTGATGACCACCGTGTGGTTAAGCGCATGGTGGACGGCCTTGAGCGTCACGCCAAAGCCCCCCTGACCCAGAGGTTCAACAATCGTGTACTTCCCACCCTGTAAGGTCTTGTTGACGAATGTGTCCATCTCCAGAGGTGTTCCAAGTAAGTGGAGGAGCAGGCGATGCTGGAACGAATGCCCTGACTGCGATCGCCTCCTTTATATTACTGGCTGCTTGCCCGATTTCCCTTAAAGAAAAGCGCTACAGCCTACGTAAAATCAGCGTTTTGCAGTTCAGGTGCCAGGGTTGGAGCCATCTGCCTCGCGTCGGTGGCGATTGGCGTCCCCCGCTCCCGCCCCAGGGAGGACATCTGGAGCGGCTGCCTCGGAGTAGGCTGCAGGTGGTGCTGAAACCGTTCGTGGGGAGCGGCAAGCTGCTCTAAAGCTGAGTGCAGCGCCTGCTGAATGATCGGCTCTGTTTCGTGGGCCAGCATCAGGCGAAAGTAATCCCGCAGCCGCCCCTGGCTGAGGCTTCCCAGCGCTGGTGCGGCCTTCTCGGCGGGCCGTTGCTCCGCTGGCGACTGCACCCAGTCCAGCACCTGGTGAATGGCCAGGAGGCGCGTCATGGGGTCAGGGGCGGCCAGATTCGTCAAAGGATTGGCGGCAGGGGCGGGTTGGCCTGCTGATGGGGGCCAATTCCCATCCCGTTGCCAGCGCCAGAACAACAGCCCCGCCAGCCCCAGGGTAGCCATCGCCCCCACCCCTTGAAGCACCAGGCCCAGGGCCAGCCAGGAAAAGCTCAGCCATGACCAGAAACCGGTCGCCAGATAGACCCCAGTGGCCACCAGACCGCCGCTGAGGCAGGCAATGGTCAAGGGGCGATTGGCAGGATACCACAGCCGCCGCCAGTCGGGCCAGGGACGGTGGGCCAGCCAGGATATGTACAGCCGATTGATTTGGGCGAGATAGACGGTAACAGCCACCCCCAGACCAAGGGCGATCGCCCCCACCAGCCGCCCATGCCAGAGGGCAAACAGGGCCAGCCCAGCCCCCATGCCAAGGCGGAGGGTTGACCACCGGGTCATCACGCTCCAAACCATCCGCAACCATAGCTGAACATCAACCCACCTGAATCGACGGAGGTCAATCGACGGAGGAACAAGGTGCGATCGCTGCATGGAGGCCATACCTAACTTGAGCTGGGGACTTGATCTGAAAACCTGATTGAGGGGGTGAGGCGACGGCAGTGGGGCAGACGACAGCAGAAGGCGAAGAAGCGAAATCGCCTCCGTCACTCACCTGATTGATTACCTGGGGCGGCTCTAAGAGCTTAGCATTCCCAGAGGTGCGCTGCGGGTGGGATGGGTTGGTTCAGCCGCCTGCATCAGCCGTCTGTGATACCGGGCATTCCACAGGTGAAAGGCGCAGGTAGCGGAGACATTCGTCAGGGGTGAGATCTCGTAAGCTGCGATCGCGCGCCAGCGCCAGCACTGATTCCCAGGTGGCGGCCCACAGGTAGAGTTGACCAGCAGCGGTCAGGGTTGCCAGATAGTGGCCATTGGGGCTAAAAAAGGCTTGCACCAGGGGGCTGAGGGTGTCGTCAGGCGGCAGGGGGCGGAGGTGGGCCTGCTCTGTGCCCGTTGCCACCTCCCAAAGGCGAGCTGTGCCATCCTGACTGGCGGTGGTGAGCCACTGCCCATCCGGGCTAAACGCCACATCCAGCACCGCATCCTGATGGCCGGATAGCCTTGTCTGGGTGGTTCCCGAGGGCAAATGCCAGATCTGGGTCGTGCCATCTAAGCTGCCCGCCGCCAGGAGGGTGCCGCTGGGGTCGAAATCCAGGCTCAACACTGCCTCCAGGTGGGGCAAAGTGAGGACGTTCTGTCCAGTAGCAACCTCCCAGAGCCGCACCGTTGCATCGGCGCTGGCGGTGGCAACCATCTGGCCATCAGGGCTGAAGGCTGCCGCATCGATTTTGTGGTGAGGGCCTGCTAAAACCTGGAGGAGTTGTCCTGAAGGCACGTCCCAAAGACGAATGCGAAAATCATCCCCCACCCCCAGCAGCCGCTGGCCATCGGCACTGAAAGCCAGCTCGTAGATAAGCACAGAACCCTGCTCACCCAATGGCTGTGCCCTTGATCCTGACATAGATAAGGGCTGAGGCGTGGCTTGAGCGGCTTGCCTGGCTTGCTTGGCCTGCCCGGTTTGGGAGAGGAGCACTTGGCCTGATGGGGTGGCGATCGCCAGCCAATCTCCCGCTGGGGTAACGGCGGCAGCTACTGGATCAACAGGAAGATCTGGTTCGGCAGGCGCAGGGAGTGGGGGCGGTATGGAAGCGGGCGGACTCGGCTGCTCTGTTTGGACAACAGGCACCCACCGATAGGGGGACTGATCTCCAGCCGCAGTCCAGGCGGCAGCATGGCTGAATTGTCCCTCTGCTTCAACGTCATCTGCTTTAAGAAATTGTGGCCCCTCGTAGGGCGATCGCGTCCCCTGATCGCCCACACGGTGATGGTGATGGTCCTGCCCAGGTAGAGGCGCTTGGGCCAGAATTGAGCCGCCTGCAGATAAATCGCTTACCACTTCCCAGTGGTGCAGGGTGCCCTGGGTGGTGATGGTGGCGAGGGTGGCGATCGCCCCCTCGTTTTCCGGAGTATTGGATTCCGGAGTCGTGGAACCGGGTGCAAGAAATCTGGCCCAGCCAATGGGCGCTTCAGCACTGGCGATCGTCGGCAATTCACCACCAGCGTCTGTCGCCCAAAGCTGGATAGCGCCACTCATGCTGCCGGTAACGAGATAGGTGCTGTCTGGGGTGAACTGGAGGGTTGAAATCGCCTGATCCAGAGGCACCACCGCAGTTTCTTGCCCAGTTGGCACATGCCAGAGGGTTAATACCTGGGCATGGGTGGGGTGGTTCGACAGGTGGATGACCGTGGCCAGCGTTTGGCCGTCGGGGCTGAGGGCGATCGCCCCCCATTGGGGCACGGTTTCAGGTGCCCAGCCCGCCGCCGCCTGCCGCTCCATCTGCAGGGCACCCGTCGTGGTGTTCCAGACCCGCAGCTCCCGCGGATCGGCCTCCACCAGCCATTGCCCTGTGGGATTCGTCACCAAAATAGCCGCATCGGGAGACGGTTTGGTGGCATCGCGTAGACCCTGCAGCGGGCGGGTAATTAAGGACCAGGCACTGCCCTCCACCACTGCAGATCCAGGGACGGGTGTGGAGGCAGTGGTGGTGAGGGTCAGTTGCCGAGATAACGTACCTGATTGGGTGTGCCACAGGTTGACTTTGCCGCTGGCGTCGCGACTGGCCACCCAGGTAGCGGTTGGATCCAGGCTGGCGGCGGCGGTGCCAGCAGGGGCGGCAGGCGTGAGGGGCGTCCGCTCAAGCTCAGATGCACCAGGGGGCAGGGGCCAGCGTCGCAGCACCTGATCGCTACCCACCCATAGCAGCGAAGCCTCATCCGGGCTGAACTGGACGGCGATCGCCCCTTCGTGGGGAATTTTGGCCTGCACCTGAGCCTGGGCAGGGTTCCAGAGGATGAGGGAATGGTCGGTGGCAATCAGCAGCCACTGCCCCGTCGGGCTGTACTGGATGTGGCGGATGGGGCGCTCTGAGGTGATGGAGTGCTGTAGTGTGCCAGTTTCCACCTGCCAAAGCTTGACCTGCTGGTTATTGGGGGCGATCGCTGCCACAAATTGACCGTCGGGGCTGAAGGTTAGCCGCTTCCAGGCAGGCGGGGGAGCGGCCTCCACCGGAGCTTCAGGATTCGCGGTCGGCAGGGCAGGGGCAGCAACGGGGGCCATTTCCTGAGCCACCGTTGGCTCCATTTTCAGGGTTTGAATGGGCAGGGACGGCGTCGTGTAGATGGTTTGGGAGGCCAGCCGCCAGATCTGGATGGTGCCGGCCCGATCCACCGCTGCCAGGTGGGACTGGTTGGGGCTAACCGCGATTTGTGTCACCGGGCCGGAGAGGGCTGCCAGGTCGAGCTGTAGCCTTGCCTGCTGCAGGGCGGCCCGAACGCTAGCCTGGGCCTCATAGGTGGGGTGCCCCTGGATGGCCGCCAGACGGCTGATGAGCAGGGCCGTCATGGGGTTGCCGCCCGGTTCCTGCAGGATGGACTGGGCGATCGCTGCATATTCACGGGATTGGGAAATTTGCAACTGCTGATCTTTTTCGGCCTGGGTGCGTACCGCCGCATGGAACTGGCTAAACGTTACCACCAGGGCCATCACCAGGGCGGTGGGTATGGCGATCTGTAGACGCCGCATTTCCGTCTTGGCCCGCCGACTGTCTGCCTGGCTGGCCGCCACAAACTGACGGGCAACTGGGGATAGTTCCTGGGGAAACGTCGCCACAAACTCTTCGGCGTCCGTGAGCCGACTGCCCCGCAGCAAATACCCTGCCATCAATGGACAGCCTGCCCGCATCCACTCCTGCGCTGCCTGCTCAATTCCCCGCTGTCGTCGCAGGCGAATTCGGTTTTCCGCCAGCCATCCCCGTAGCAACGACCAGTGACGAATCAGGGTTTCATGAACGACGTCCACTGTCTCTGGGGCTTCTACAGGGGCGATCGCCCCGGCCCCATCAGCCCCCAGGTCGGTAATGGAAAAGATGGGATCGAGGGGAGACACCTCTACGGGTGAAGCAGTGAGCAGAGAGGGGTGCTCGTCCGACACCAATTCTGGTGCGGGAACGGAGAGGGGTGGGCGATCGCTCACCACCAGTCTGGCGGCAATTAGCTTCTCCAGGGTTGCTTCCACCAGGGAGTGGGACGGATCCAGCCCCAGTAGCTCGGCTTTAAAGACGCGCCGCCGGGTGTCCTCTGTCCCCTCCCCCAGCTGGGTTAGCGATAAGAAAATGCGCTGCGCCACCTGCTGCTCGGCGGCAGTGAGACTTAAGAACGTTTCGGTGGCACGTCGCTGCAGTACCCCCCGGACACCTCCCAGCTCGGTATAGGCATCCAGCGTCAGGCAAGCCTCCTGGCGTTCTGGATGGTACTGCCGTCGCTGCCACAGCTCACGCAGGGTGTCTTGCAGCAGCGCCAGCTCCCCCGGTGCCCCCACGATGTCTAGCAGCAGGGTATAGGTGAGATTGGCATCGCAATGGAGGCCGACCTTTTGGGCCGGGTGGAGAATGGTGGATTTAACCTGCTCGTAGGTCAGTGGGGGCACCAGGAGCTGGTGGTGTTCCATGTGCTGGGCGAGCTGGGGATGGTGGTTGCACTGGCCCAAAAAATCGGCCCGCAGCACAATAACCAGGCTGAATGCGGTTTGCCTGGACTGGACAGCCCCCAAGAGGGCGGTGAAAAATCGCTCTCGCTCCCGCGCCGCTGCCTGCCCCTGGCTCAGGGTAAACACTTCTTCAAACTGGTCAATTACCAGCAGAAAGTGGGGGCGATCGCCCAACCCAGATGAGGTGTCTACCAGTAAATTGGCCTGCACCAATCGCGCCAGACCATCGGCATCATCCTGCAAAAATGTTTCGGCCCGCTGGAGCTGCTCGGCCCGTTCCAGGTTGGACGCCCCCAGATCAACAAAGGCTGAGGCCAAACTCTTCAGGGGATGCGCGGTGGGGGTAATCAGCCGAATCCGCCAGCGATCGCTCCCGGCAAAGGCCTGTCCACTGCGCAAGCGGGCAATCAATCCGGCCCGCACCAGGGAGGATTTGCCGATCCCGGATGCGCCCACCACCGCGACAAAGCGATTGGTTTGTAGGGTTTCCAGGAGGCGATCGCTCAGGTCTTCTCGACCGAAGAAAAAGTCGGCGTGGCTTTCTTCAAAACAGGCCAGCCCCCGGTAGGGACACACCTCAGAGGCACTCGGCACTGTCCCGGTCGGCTGCTCACCGGGGGGCTGAACCGCACCGCAGCGGGTGAGGATAATTTCACTGCCAGAATTTTCGAACAGGGGCTGCTGGGTTTCGGCTTTGAGGGCCTGACTGACCCACGCCGTCAGCCCATAGTTGGTGACGATGCCGGTCGCCTGCCGTCGAGGATCCAGCCCGTCCAGCAGCGCCTGGGTGAAGGTACTGAAGGAGCTGGTGAGGGATTCGTAGGCGAGGTCGTAATCGCGGGTGGCGACCATAAACAGGCGATCGGTGCCGGGACGCGCCCCCGGATCGGCCTCCAGGAAATTCATTAACGCGCCGCTATGGCAGCAGTCCAGGATAACGATGCGTTGCGGTACGGGGCTTTCCTGGAGCAAGCGCCGCAGCCAGAACAGCGAAAGACCCGAAAAACCCACGTCGGGCTGGGAGTCGCTCAGGGCCAGATACCCTTCCTGAATGCCGGAATCCCGCTGCATTCCGTGCCCCGAAAAGTAGAAAAGGGCGCTCTGGGGCGTCTGGCACCCCCTGGGTTTAAACAGTCTGACCAAAGCCGATTCAAGCTGCCGCAGTGTGACGGGTGTTTTCTGCCCGATTTTAAGCTGCCCGTTTGTGGCTGGGTCTGATTGCACCACCTCCGGCAGACGAGACACGCGAAAATCACCATAGGTTTGTAACACCTGGGCGATCGCCTCAGCGTCATGGGCTGGTGAGTTTAAACTTGGGAGAAACTGATAGCGATTCACCCCCACAACCAATGCATCTCGTACCATTTTTTCATCAACCTGATAACAGCTCGTCTTTTTGCATGGGAAAGGTTCAGAGCAGTCAAAACCAGACGCTACTGAGTTATTTCAAAAGCTTTTTTAGGGTCATGAACAGGGAGCACTATCAAGCAGTTTGCAATCCAACCTTGCCTTGCAGGTAGGAAGATTTAGGTACCCCGTATCCGCTGTGGGGAGTTACCCCGGTGGGGCCAAACCCCCTACCTTGTCTGTGTTTGGCTTTCCTGTGCTTGCTTTCTCACAATAGGGATTTTGGTTAGAAAAGTATTCTGAAATCTTGCTTAAATATCACCACAAGAGATGGTTTTACAGCCAGGATTCAGAACATTTCGCTTGTTGGACTCACACACACGCAAATTTACAGTATCGGAGGGAAAACTATTTCGCCAAAGGGGTAGAACCCCCACAGGAGCACACCAATCAATAGAGCTTCGGTGCTTTCAGTGAGTCTTTTTATAAAGTTAATTTACCGGTGCCGGATAAATGAGAAAATACCGGGTTAATTCTTAACAGGCTTCCCTGAGGCCATGCCATCCCCAGTTCGGTCGCCAGGGAAACTATCAGGCGATCGCCCAATTTTAATCGACCAGTGGGATACCACTTACAGTCAGGTGTTGAGCGCTTCGCTGTCTGATTAAATGTTTCCTGCTTTAAGTGGGAACCCTGCTCAATTTATCAATTTATAAAGCAGATAAGTAGAACTGCATTGAAAAACGAAGGTTAGAAAACCGGGGGAGCGCCCCACCGGGGCGCTCCCCCGGTTTTCTAACATGAATTTAATTGTGCTGACCTACTTTATTGGTCTAATTACTGGCAACAAAATTGGCGATCGCACCGTCTACATGAAATTACTGAGCTGATTTTTGATATAGAGATGTCCGTCCGCAGATCTTCAGATCTGGCAGATCTGGTGATCAGGCTGGCGATCGGGGGCGTCCCTTGAACCCAGCCCTCGTTCAACCCCGCACTCGTTAAAATGGAGCTACAGACGAGTTCAAACGCCAGCAGTCTGGCGCGTTGCCTATCGAAACGATTTATGGTCAGCTCCAAGGTCTGAAGTCGAGCCAGCTCAAGCAGCTCCAGCGGCTCTATCATCAGCGACTACCGGGCGATCGCCTGGTGACGCCCGAATTTGCCCAGCGTCTCGCTGCCGTGAGCCAGGATCTCGACCAGCCTGTTTGTGCCTATCTCAACCGCCGGGGGCAGGTCATCCGCGTCGGCGTGGGCACCCCCCAGCAAACCCAGATCCCGCCTTTGGAATTACCGCGCTATGGGGCCGAGCGACTGAGCGGCATTCGCTGCATCGCCACCCAGCTCAGCTCCCATCCCCCCAGCGAGACCACCCTCACGGCAATGGCCCTGCAGCGGCTCGATGCCCTGGTGGTGCTCGCCCTCAGCGGTCAGGGTTTTCAGCGGCGGGGCGGCGGTGGCACGGGCTATGTGAAAGAAGCCTACCTGGCCCACCTGGTGCCCCACCCTGAAACTAATTGGACGGTGTCGCCAGCGCTGAGTCTGGATGCGATCGCCCAGCACGACTTTTTCGACCTCACGGAAGGGCTGGAAGAAGAGTTCCGCCGCGAATACGTCGCCCAGCAGGTAGACACCGACCACGACCGGGTGCTGCTGGTGGGTATCCTCACCCAGAACGTCAGCCCCCAGCAGTTCCAAAACCGTTTGCTGGAGGTGGGGCGGCTGGTCGAAACCGCCGGGGGCGAGGTGATTCAGACGGTGCATCAGCGGCGATCGCACCTGCATCCGCAAACCGTGGTGGGAGCGGGAAAGGTGCAGGAAATCGCCCTCATGGTACAGACCGTTGGCGCAACCCTGGTGGTGTTCGACCGTGACCTGTCGCCTGCCCAGGTGCGGAACTTAGAAACGCGCATCGGCGTGCGGGTGGTCGACCGCACAGAGGTTATTCTAGACATTTTTGCCCAGCGGGCCCAGTCGGGGGCCGGGAAGCTCCAGGTGGAATTGGCCCAGTTGGAATATCTGATGCCCCGGCTGGTGGGTCGGGGGCGCACCATGTCTCGACTGGGGGGCGGTATCGGCACCCGTGGCCCTGGGGAAACCAAGCTAGAAACCGAGCGACGGGCCATCCAGCGTCGCATTGCTAAGCTGCAGCGGGATGTCAACCAGCTCCAGGCCCATCGCTCCCGCCTGCGGCAGCAGCGCCAGCACCAGGACGTGCCCTCCATTGCCGTGGTGGGCTACACCAACGCGGGCAAGTCCACCCTGCTGAACACCCTCACCAACGCCGAGGTCTACACCGCTGACCAGCTATTTGCCACCCTCGACCCCACCACCCGTCGCCTCACGGTGCCCGATCCTGCGTCAGACGAGCCTCTGCCCATCGTTTTGACTGACACGGTGGGGTTTATCCACGAACTACCCCCCTCCCTGCTGGATGCCTTTCGCGCCACCCTGGAGGAGGTGACAGAAGCGGACGCACTGCTGCACGTGGTAGATCTGTCCCACCCCGCGTGGCAGAGCCAAATTCGCGCCGTAATGGCCATTCTGGCGGAGATGCCCATCACCCCCGGCCCGGCCCTCCTGGCCTTTAACAAAATTGACCAGGTGGATGGGGAGACGCTGGCGATCGCCCGCGACGAATTTCCCCAGGCGGTCTACATTTCCGCCAGCCAACGGCTGGGCCTGGAAACCCTGCGCCGCCGCCTGGGCCAACTGGTGTATTACGCCAATGCCCACGTGGGCGAGCTTTCTCCGGCCCGCGAGGTTGAAGATCCCCAGTGGCAGCCCCACCATCCCGAAATGGGTTTTTAGCGTTGCTTTCCCATCTATCTATGGTTACTACTTCTCCAGAAATCACGGCTCAACTTCCCCCCGGCCCGCGCCTGCCCGCAACGCTCCAGCTTTTGAACTGGCTGGGGCGGCCCTATCCCTTTCTGGCTGACTGCGTGCAGCACTATGGTGACCTGTTCACGGTGCGGCTGGGCGGCCTCACGCCTATTGTGTTCTGCAGCCATCCCGCCGCTAATCAGGCGGTCTTTAAGGCAGAACCGGGGCGATTCAGCATCGGCTGTAATAACAGCTTGTTGCGTCCTCTGGTGGGCAGCGAATCCATTCTGCTGCTGGACGGCGATCGCCACCAGCGCCAGCGCCAGCTCCTGATGCCGCCTTTCCACGGCGAGCGGATGCGGGCCTACGGCACCCTGATTGGCGACCTCACCCGCCAGATCACCGCCGATTGGGAATCCCAAGAAACTTTCGCCGTCCGCCCGGTGATGCAGGAAATTTCCCTGCGGGTGATTTTGCAGGCTGTGTTTGGGCTGTCCCAGGGCGAACAGTACGACGAACTGCGGCTCCGGGTCAGCCATCTGTTAGACATGACCGGCTCGCCCCTCAGCTCGAGCCTGCTCTTCTTCCGCTGGCTACAAAAGGATCTGGGCGCTTG